>NZ_JBFUIV010000068.1:0-508 GCF_056401715.1 Bacillus sp. P4_E1 | reverse complement strand
TAGCACTTGTTCTTCCCTAACAACAGAGTTTTACGACCCGAAAGCCTTCATCACTCACGCGGCGTTGCTCCGTCAGACTTTCGTCCATTGCGGAAGATTCCCTACTGCTGCCTCCCGTAGGAGTCTGGGCCGTGTCTCAGTCCCAGTGTGGCCGATCACCCTCTCAGGTCGGCTACGCATCGTCGCCTTGGTGAGCCGTTACCTCACCAACTAGCTAATGCGACGCGGGTCCATCCATAAGTGACAGCCGAAGCCGCCTTTCAATTTCGAACTATGCAGTTCAAAATATTATCCGGTATTAGCCCCGGTTTCCCGGAGTTATCCCAGTCTTATGGGTAGGTTACCCACGTGTTACTCACCCGTCCGCCGCTAACTTCATAAGAGCAAGCTCTTAATCCATTCGCTCGACTTGCATGTATTAGGCACGCCGCCAGCGTTCATCCTGAGCCAGGATCAAACTCTCCAATAAAGTTAGTTTGTCTAGCATCTAAAAATAAAAATTGACGTT
>NZ_JBFUIV010000067.1:0-642 GCF_056401715.1 Bacillus sp. P4_E1 | reverse complement strand
ATCCCAGTCTTATGGGTAGGTTACCCACGTGTTACTCACCCGTCCGCCGCTAACTTCATAAGAGCAAGCTCTTAATCCATTCGCTCGACTTGCATGTATTAGGCACGCCGCCAGCGTTCATCCTGAGCCAGGATCAAACTCTCCAATAAAGTTAGTTTGTCTAGCATCTAAAAATAAAAATTGACGTTTACGTTGTTTGTTTCGTTCAGTTTTCAAAGAACTTTTTTGGTGGAGCCTAGCGGGATCGAACCGCTGACCTCCTGCGTGCAAGGCAGGCGCTCTCCCAGCTGAGCTAAGGCCCCAAACAAGTATCGGGAAGACAGGATTTGAACCTGCGACCCCCTGGTCCCAAACCAGGTGCTCTACCAAGCTGAGCCACTTCCCGAAAGAAAACGCGCCCGAGAGGAGTCGAACCCCTAACCTCTTGATCCGTAGTCAAACGCTCTATCCAATTGAGCTACGGGCGCATATGGTGCCGAGGGCGGGGGTCGAACCCGCACGGTGGTCACCCACCGCAGGATTTTAAGTCCTGTGCGTCTGCCTGTTCCGCCACCCCGGCATGTCATACTGAAAATTGGAGCGGAAGACGGGATTCGAACCCGCGACCCCAACCTTGGCAAGGTTGTATTCTACCACTGAACT
>NZ_JBFUIV010000066.1:0-689 GCF_056401715.1 Bacillus sp. P4_E1 | reverse complement strand
AGTTCAGTGGTAGAATACAACCTTGCCAAGGTTGGGGTCGCGGGTTCGAATCCCGTCTTCCGCTCCAATTTTCAGTATGACATGCCGGGGTGGCGGAACAGGCAGACGCACAGGACTTAAAATCCTGCGGTGGGTGACCACCGTGCGGGTTCGACCCCCGCCCTCGGCACCATATGCGCCCGTAGCTCAATTGGATAGAGCGTTTGACTACGGATCAAGAGGTTAGGGGTTCGACTCCTCTCGGGCGCGCTTTTATTAACGGGAAGTGGCTCAGCTTGGTAGAGCACCTGGTTTGGGACCAGGGGGTCGCAGGTTCAAATCCTGTCTTCCCGATTTTCCCAAAAACATGGGGCCTTAGCTCAGCTGGGAGAGCGCCTGCCTTGCACGCAGGAGGTCAGCGGTTCGATCCCGCTAGGCTCCACTTTATTTTTTATATGTCGGAGGTATACCCAAGTTCGGCTGAAGGGATCGGTCTTGAAAACCGACAGGCGGCGAGAGTCGCGCGGGGGTTCGAATCCCTCTACCTCCTCCATTTTTTTAAAAAGTGGTTTAGTTACATATAAAAATGAATAAGATATTAATTTTTCCTTCATGGAGGTATACCCAAGTTCGGCTGAAGGGATCGGTCTTGAAAACCGACAGGCGGCGAGAGTCGCGCGGGGGTTCGAATCCCTCTACCTCCTCCATTT
>NZ_JBFUIV010000065.1:0-776 GCF_056401715.1 Bacillus sp. P4_E1 | reverse complement strand
TATCTTATGCCGCAAGCCCAAACAATTGATGGATGAATTCTTTTTGATTTTGGACAGACTGGTCCCGTAAATCAACCTGTTCTTTTTTAATCATATGCATGACTTCTACTCCAGAAAGAATGGATGTAGCTGTGTCAAAACATTTGAACCCTAGCATAGAACGAATTCGCTTCTTTATAAAACGATGATCTTGTTCTACTATGTTATTCAAGTACTTTTGTTGTCTAAGTMGCATACCACCAGGTATGCTTTTTTCTTTTTTCAACTGTTCAATTGCAATRGGATAAKCTGGATTTTTATCGACTGTTATAACACGAGGTTTTGAAACATGAAAAGACTGCAAGGCCTTCTTGAAAAAGTGCTTTGCAGCCTTCTGRTCTCTTGTTTTGCTTAGGTAAAAATCGATTGTATTTCCTTTTGAATCAACAGCACGATACAGGTACATCCATTGACCTTTTACTTTGATATATGTTTCATCGACTCTCCAGGAGTCATTTGTTTGTTTAAGGTGACKTCRGATTCGTTTGTCCAATTCAGGACCGTACTGATGAACCCAACGCATAATCGTTGTATGAGAAATGGATAAGCCCCGTTCCTCCATCATTTCCACTAAATCACGAAAACTGAGGTTGTACCGTAGGTACCATCTTACCGTTAACAAAATAATATCAGGCTGATAATGTTTCCATTTGAATAAATTTTCCTTTTCCATACCAATCACGCACCTTCTTTAGATTAGTAGTATCAGTATGTCCAAGATTTGTAGATTTATTGCA
>NZ_JBFUIV010000063.1:0-960 GCF_056401715.1 Bacillus sp. P4_E1 | reverse complement strand
GGATTTTAAGTCCTGTGCGTCTGCCTGTTCCGCCACCCCGGCATGTCATACTGAAAATTGGAGCGGAAGACGGGATTCGAACCCGCGACCCCAACCTTGGCAAGGTTGTATTCTACCACTGAACTACTTCCGCAAGACATGTTTGAGTTATTTTATTAAAAGTGCGGGTGAAGGGAGTCGAACCCCCACGCCAAAGGCGCTAGATCCTAAGTCTAGTGCGTCTGCCAATTCCGCCACACCCGCATATTTCATTAAAATGGTGAGCCATGAAGGATTCGAACCTTCGACCCTCTGATTAAAAGTCAGATGCTCTACCAACTGAGCTAATGGCTCTTGCAATAAAAACTGGTGCCGACTAGAGGACTTGAACCCCCAACCTACTGATTACAAGTCAGTTGCTCTACCAATTGAGCTAAGTCGGCTAAATGGTGGAGGATGACGGGATCGAACCGCCGACCCCCTGCTTGTAAGGCAGGTGCTCTCCCAGCTGAGCTAATCCTCCGAATTGCCTGGCAACGTCCTACTCTCACAGGGACAAGGTCCCAACTACCATCGGCGCTAGAGAGCTTAACTTCCGTGTTCGGTATGGGAACGGGTGTGRCCTCTCTGCCATCATTACCAGACTGTATTCATTTAAGACAAGAATTATYATAACTTATTYTMYWTTKAAAGTCAAYAAGTTTTTTATATTCTTTCAAAACTAGATAACAGTGCTTCATATTATATGGTTAAGTCCTCGATCTATTAGTATTCGTCAGCTCCACATGTCACCATGCTTCCACCTCGAACCTATCAACCTGATCATCTTTCAGGGATCTTACTAGCTTACGCTATGGGAAATCTCATCTTGAGGGGGGCTTCATGCTTAGATGCTTTCAGCACTTATCCCTTCCGCACATAGCTACCCAGCTATGCCCTTGGCAGAACAACTGGTACACCAGCGGTGCGTCCATCCCGGTC
>NZ_JBFUIV010000062.1:0-1049 GCF_056401715.1 Bacillus sp. P4_E1 | reverse complement strand
GGATTTTAAGTCCTGTGCGTCTGCCTGTTCCGCCACCCCGGCATGTCATACTGAAAATTGGAGCGGAAGACGGGATTCGAACCCGCGACCCCAACCTTGGCAAGGTTGTATTCTACCACTGAACTACTTCCGCAAGACATGTTTGAGTTATTTTATTAAAAGTGCGGGTGAAGGGAGTCGAACCCCCACGCCAAAGGCGCTAGATCCTAAGTCTAGTGCGTCTGCCAATTCCGCCACACCCGCATATTTTTAAAGAAAATGGTGAGCCATGAAGGATTCGAACCTTCGACCCTCTGATTAAAAGTCAGATGCTCTACCAACTGAGCTAATGGCTCTTAATGGCTGGGCTAGCTGGATTCGAACCAGCGCATGACGGAGTCAAAGTCCGTTGCCTTACCGCTTGGCTATAGCCCAATAATTAAGAAATGGTGGAGGGGGGCAGATTCGAACTGCCGAACCCGAAGGAGCGGATTTACAGTCCGCCGCGTTTAGCCACTTCGCTACCCCTCCGACATATATGGTGGAGGATGACGGGATCGAACCGCCGACCCCCTGCTTGTAAGGCAGGTGCTCTCCCAGCTGAGCTAATCCTCCATTTTGCCTGGCAACGTCCTACTCTCGCAGGGACAAGGTCCCAACTACCATTGGCGCTAGAGAGCTTAACTTCCGTGTTCGGTATGGGAACGGGTGTGACCTCTCTGCCATCATTACCAGACTATATTCGATTGAGACAAACATTATTATACTTGATTCACTTAGAAAGTCAATAAGTTTTTTATATTCTCTCAAAACTAGATAACGTTGCTTCATATTATATGGTTAAGTCCTCGATCTATTAGTATTCGTCAGCTCCACATGTCACCATGCTTCCACCTCGAACCTATCAACCTGATCATCTTTCAGGGATCTTACTAGCTTACGCTATGGGAAATCTCATCTTGAGGGGGGCTTCATGCTTAGATGCTTTCAGCACTTATCCCTTCCGCACATAGCTACCCAGCTATGCCCTTGGCAGAACAACTGGTACACCAGCGGTGCGTCCATCCCGG
>NZ_JBFUIV010000061.1:0-1189 GCF_056401715.1 Bacillus sp. P4_E1 | reverse complement strand
CCATTTGAGGAGTTTGGTTAGCTTGAGAAAGCATGCTGATACCAGCTTCGTTCAAGATTTTGAATTTAGTCATTTCAGACATTTCTTTTGCCATATCAGCATCTTCGATTTGAGAAGCAGCAGCAGCCATATTAGTAGCTTGGCTAGTTACGTTGTTTAAGTTATGATCTAAACGGTTTAATTGAGAACCGAAAGTTGCTCTTGCATCAGCAACTGCTTGGATAGCAGTATCAATTTTACCCATTTCAGTTGTTGCAGCAGTTACAGCAGCTGCTGAATCAGCACCTGTTAATTTTCCAACAGCAGCACCAAGTAGTGTATCAACCTTTGCATCAATAGCTGTAATAACAAGAGTATCACTTGCAGCATCAGAAAGTTGGATAGTCACATCTGAGCCCTTCTTAGTAGCATCAGTATCAGCAGAGTTTAAAAATGCATTACCGTTAAAGTTAGTTTTTTCAGCAATATGGTTAATTTCTTTTGCTAATTGTTGGTACTCTTCGTCTAGAGAAGCTGAATCTTTAACATTATTTGTACCACTAGCAGCTTGCGTAGCAAGATCACGCATACGAAGTAAGATGTTAGAAATTGAGCCTAATGCTGAGTCACCAGTACGTAAAGCAGACATAGCGTCTTGTGTGTTACGCGCCCCAACATTTAAGCCGCCTTCTTTTGCACGCATACGAGTAGCGATAGCTAAGCCAGCYGCATCGTCAGCTGCACTGTTGATTGATTTACCGCTAGATAAACGGTTCATCGCAGTGTTCATTTTGTCTTGGTTTTGTCGCATGTACTCTTGCGTACGCATGCTGTTAATGTTTGTATTAATTCTCATGTAAAGAACCCCCATTTTTTTATCTTGGACTTTTAGTTATCTATAAATCTCTTTGATTACAAAGAGATTTATAGGATCAAATGGCTTATTGTAATAATTTAGAAACCATTTGAGGAGTTTGGTTAGCTTGAGAAAGCATGCTGATACCAGCTTCGTTCAAGATTTTGAATTTAGTCATTTCAGACATTTCTTTTGCCATATCAGCATCTTCGATTTGAGAAGCAGCAGCAGCCATATTAGTAGCTTGGCTAGTTACGTTGTTTAAGTTATGATCTAAACGGTTTAATTGAGAACCGAAAGTTGCTCTTGCATCAGCAACTGCTTGGATAGCAGTATCGCTTGGATAGCAGTATC
>NZ_JBFUIV010000060.1:0-1190 GCF_056401715.1 Bacillus sp. P4_E1 | reverse complement strand
CGAAGAGGCAACTGTTGGGATAATGCTTGTATGGAAAACTTCTTCAGTCACTTTAAGGCAGAGTGTTTTCATTTATACTCCTTCCGTAAAGCGAATGAGGTCAAACTTGCCGTGCGTAAATATATGCACTTTTATAATCATCAAAGATTTCAAAAGAAATTAAATAACCTGAGTCCATATAAATATAGAACTCAGGTTGCTTAGTTGCGCTTTTTAAATACTGTCTACTTGACAGGGGTCACTGCAGATCGTCACTCTCTTTCTTTATTATATAGGGATGAAAAAATACTAAAGTGAAAGTACGTGTTATCCTTTATAGCTTTTTTTATTGTACTTCTCATTAAATTCTTTTCCTTCTAAACTCGGATCCAGTGTTAAAGGTTGGTTGCAATGCATGCATGCGTCGACACGACCAAGCATTTTTGTTGGCTTATCGCAGCTTGGACAAATAATTTGTACAGTCTTAGTAGATAACATACCAATCCAAAAGTAAACGACAGTACTAGCGATAACAGCTAAAAAGCCAACCATCATAAATGTTGTCATAATAATAATGTTGTCACGGAAAAAGACTCCTAAGTATGCAATGAAGAGGCCGATAAATACTAAACTTAATGCAAAGGTCCGAATTTTATTGATTTTGTTCGAATATTTAATGCTCATTCTCACCACGCTCCTATAATAATAATATAACATAAAATTTAGAATTTTCACTCGTATGTAAACTTAGTAAAATGATAAGGAGATATGATTTTTAAAGCTTTTAACGGGACGTGAAATTTTTTTGTAAAAAGTATTGACCCTACATATACTGCATGATATATTAATAAACGTCGCTGATGCGGAAACGCAGTAAACGACAAAAAAGAAATTTGAAAAACTTAGTTGACATCGAAAAACGAAGATGTTAACATAAGGAAGTCGCAATTGAGCGGCGAAGTAGTTCTTTGAAAACTGAACGAAACAAACAACGTGAACGTCAATTTTTATTTTTAGATGCTAGACAAACTAACTTTATTGGAGAGTTTGATCCTGGCTCAGGATGAACGCTGGCGGCGTGCCTAATACATGCAAGTCGAGCGAATGGATTAAGAGCTTGCTCTTATGAAGTTAGCGGCGGACGGGTGAGTAACACGTGGGTAACCTACCCATAAGACTGGGATAACTCCGGGAAACCGGGGCTAATACCG
>NZ_JBFUIV010000059.1:0-1301 GCF_056401715.1 Bacillus sp. P4_E1 | reverse complement strand
TGCAGTGACCCCTGTCAAGTAGACAGTATTTAAAAAGCGCAACTAAGCAACCTGAGTTCTATATTTATATGGACTCAGGTTATTTAATTTCTTTTGAAATCTTTGATGATTATAAAAGTGCATATATTTACGCACGGCAAGTTTGACCTCATTCGCTTTACGGAAGGAGTATAAATGAAAACACTCTGCCTTAAAGTGACTGAAGAAGTTTTCCATACAAGCATTATCCCAACAGTTGCCTCTTCGAGACATACTTGCCTTCATCTGATATTTTTTAAGTAATTGATTATATTGACGAGATGTATACTGGGATCCTTGATCACTATGTAAGAGGATTCCCTTCACATTTCGTTTTTTCTTTGCCTTTTTAAGCGTATCTAACACAAGCTTTAAGTCGTTTCTACGACTGGTTTCATMGGCAACAATTTCATTATTGTATAAATCCTTAATAGCGGATAAGTACAAGCGCTGTCCATTGAAAATCAAATAGGTAATATCGGTTACCCATTTCTCATTCGGTTTTGAAGCCTGAAACTCCCTATTTAGATGGTTCTCTGAAATCACATAAGCTTCTTTTTTTCCGTAATAAGGTCGTTTTTTCCTAATTACGGCTTTGATACCTAGTTCACTCATCAATCTTTGGATGTGCTTATGGTTCAAATGAAGGTTATATGTGGCTTTCAGCCACACTTGTATTCTTCTATATCCATAAATTCCTCTTAATTTTTTATGACACTCCAATATCTTTTTCTTAATTTCGATATCCTCTGATTGTTTTTTAGAAGGCGTCGTATGCCGTTTTAGCCATTTGTAGTATCCACTTCTGGTTACACCAGCAATATCGCATAGAATGGTCACTGTATAACCTGTTTTTGTCATTTCATGGATGACTTCGAATTTTTTTATTTTGGATACGACTTTCATTCCTCCTTTTACATCCCTAAGAGCTTTTTTAACATTTCATTTTCCGCTTCTAATCGTCTGATCTTAGCTTCAGGATCTTCGGGTCTAACCCTTGGTCTACCTAAACCTGGTCCTTTCGCTTTACCGCGTTTTTCTTCTAGTCCTTTGATTCCTTCAGCTTCAAAGTGTTTCACCCAACGACTTACAACCGAGTGATGAATACCTAATTCTTTCGCAATGGTTTTATAGCTCATGCCTTCTTTTAAGTATAAATCTATAGCTTGTTTCTTAAATTCTACATCGTAAGTGACTCTAATTTTTCCCATGAAAAAATCCCCTCCATAGTAAACAGGTTAATGTGCTTTCTTTTTCCTGTCTACTATAAGGGGATCATATCA
>NZ_JBFUIV010000058.1:0-1313 GCF_056401715.1 Bacillus sp. P4_E1 | reverse complement strand
GTCCAGTAGCACCCGTGTTACCTTGCGCACCTTGAGGTCCAGTAGCACCTGTGTTACCTTGAACGCCTTGAGGTCCAGTGGAACCAGTGGCACCTGTGTTACCTTGAGCGCCTTGAGGTCCAGTAGCACCTGTGTTACCTTGAACGCCTTGAGGTCCAGTGGCACCTGTGTTACCTTGAACGCCTTGAGGTCCAGTCGCACCTGTATTACCTTGAGCGCCTTGAGGTCCAGTCGCACCCGTGTTACCTTGCGCACCTTGAGGTCCGGTAGCACCCGTGTTACCTTGAATACCTTGAGGTCCAGTGGAACCAGTGGCACCTGTGTTACCTTGAGCGCCTTGAGGTCCGGTAGCACCCGTGTTACCTTGAGCGCCTTGAGGTCCAGTCGCACCCGTGTTACCTTGCGCACCTTGAGGTCCAGTGGCACCTGTGTTACCTTGAACGCCTTGAGGTCCAGTGGAACCAGTGGCACCTGTGTTACCTTGAGTGCCTTGAGGTCCAGTAGCACCTGTGTTACCTTGAACGCCTTGAGGTCCAGTGGAACCAGTGGCACCTGTGTTACCTTGAGTGCCTTGAGGTCCAGTAGCACCTGTGTTACCTTGAACGCCTTGAGGTCCAGTGGAACCAGTCGCACCAGTCGCACCTGTGTTACCTTGAACGCCTTGAGGTCCAGTGGAACCAGTGGCACCTGTGTTACCTTGAGTGCCTTGAGGTCCAGTAGCACCTGTGTTACCTTGAACGCCTTGAGGTCCAGTGGCACCTGTGTTACCTTGCGCACCTTGAGGTCCAGTGGAACCAGTAGCACCGGTAGCACCCGTGTTACCTTGAGCACCTTGAGGTCCAGTCGCACCAGTAGCACCGGTAGCACCCGTGTTACCTTGAATACCTTGAGGTCCAGTAGCACCTGTGTTACCTTGAACGCCTTGAGGTCCAGTCGCACCCGTGTTACCTTGCGCACCTTGAGGTCCAGTGGAACCGGTAGCACCTTGCGTACCTTGAGGTCCAGTAGTACCTGTATTACCTTGCGCGCCTTGAGGTCCAGTGGAACCAGTAGCACCCGTGTTACCTTGAACACCTTGAGGTCCGGTAGCGCCCGTGTTACCTTGAACACCTTGAGGTCCAGTGGAACCAGTAGCACCCGTGTTACCTTGAACACCTTGAGGTCCAGTAGCGCCCGTGTTACCTCTAGGACCAGTGGAACCAGTAGCGCCCGTGTTACCTCTAGGACCAGTGGAACCAGTAGCGCCCGTGTTACCTCTAGGACCAGTGGAACCAGTAGCGCCCGTGTTACCTCTAGGACCAGTGGAACCAGTA
>NZ_JBFUIV010000057.1:0-1319 GCF_056401715.1 Bacillus sp. P4_E1 | reverse complement strand
TGATATTATCCCCTTAAGGTAGACAGTGTAAAAAGACCATGAACAAACATGGATGTTACACTTCTACTTGGAGGGGATTTTATTATGGCTAAAAAAGGGTCTACATTTCAAACTTATTCAAATGAATTAAAGATACAAGCTGTAGAAAGTTTTTTAAACGGTGAGGGTAGTCAATCAGCTATAGCGAAGAAATATGGACTTAAAAGTAGAACGCAATTAATAGAGTGGGTTAGGAAATATCAAGAAACAGGCGGTATTTCAGACTCACGGGGAAAAAGTAGTGGTAATAAGGGCCTCAAAAATCCCTTGAAAGGTCGTCCTCGTACGAAATTCGATAGTATGGAAGAAGAGTTGGAATACTACAAGGCACAGGTGGCGTACTTAAAAAAGCAGTATCCAAATCTGTAGGAGGTGTCCTTGCTCAAACGACGAAGTACGAGATTATTGAAGAACTACGTTCTCGATACAAAGTAATCTGGCTTGTCGTCATTGCTCAGTTAAATCGTTCTAGCTACTATAAATGGCGTTCAACACGTACGCAAAGAAAATTACGTTTTTCAAAGGATGATACACTGCGTGAACAAATTCAAGCGATTCACATAAAACACAAGGAATATGGCTATCCTCGTATGACAATTGCCTTACGAGAAGAGGGCTTTTTAGTGAATCACAAAAAAGTATGTAGACTTATGCAAGAGCTTCAAATTCAATCGATCATCCGTAAAAAGCGTCGCTTTTTTAAAGGGAAATCCTCAAAGATTTTCCCAAATGTAGTAGAACGCCAATTCCAAAATCGTAAACAAAATGAGGTATTTGTTACAGACATCACTTACTTGCCATTCAAAGATAATTTTCTCTATTTATCGGTCGTCCAAGACATTTACAATAATGAAATTGTTGCCTGGAAACTCTCACATCGCAATGATCTACAACTTGTTCTCGATACACTTGATTTAGCAACAAAAAAAAGAGATGTGTATGGAACCATCATCCACTCGGATCAAGGATTCCAATACACATCTCATGCTTATCATCGTACGCTTCAACAGCTAGGTGCCATCGGCAGCCACTCTCGCAAAGGAAACTGCCATGACAATGCTTGTATTGAATCATTCTTTTCTCATTTTAAATCTGAAATGTTTTATCTCAATTATTATCAAACAAAAGAAGAATTGATTCAAGCAATTGAAACATACATCTATCATTATAACTACAAACGATTCCAAAAACGACTCAATCATCGAGCTCCGATTGAATATCGAATCTCAATGGCTGCTTAGTCTTTTTTTAAAGCTGTCTACTTGACGGGGATAAGACCA
>NZ_JBFUIV010000056.1:0-1331 GCF_056401715.1 Bacillus sp. P4_E1 | reverse complement strand
TTTACCATGGTTTACAACGTATTTATCTGCGACTTTTAAAGGATCCCTTTCTGTTATTACAGACTTTATTCATACTTGGACCTCAGAAGAGGATCAACATTCGAATTTATTGGAGACATATTTACTACTCACTCGAAGTGTGAACCCTAAACGATTACATGAATTAAGAAAGTCAGTCGTTGAGGGTGGATTTGAGCCCGATTTTCACACACCAATCGAAGCAATGACATATACGACGCTACAAGAACTTGCAACGATGGTGTTTTACAATAATGTAGCTAAGGTTGCAAGTAAGCATGATCCAGATCTTGCTACATTATTACGCCGTCTTGCAAAAGATGAAACTCTTCATTATGCATTTTATCGAGACGTCATTCGAACACATTTGGAATTGGAACCTAATTATTGCTATCATATTGCCAATGTGATTATGAATTTTAAAATGCCAGGTGCTGTCATGCCTGATTTTGAAAATCGAATGGCTGTGATTGCAAAAGAAGCTAACTATGGGCCGCTGCAATATTTTGATCAAGTACTTGATGTAGTAGTTGATTATTGGGGGTTAAAAGACTTACGACCCATTGCACCTCTAGCTGAAAAAGCAAGAATTGAGATTTTGGAGTACCACATAAGATTGAAAAAAATACGGGATCGATTTGGTCGTTTTCAAGGGAAAACTGATCTATGTTAATTAATCGATATTTTAGGATGTATATGGGCAAATTGACCGTCCCTTTATTGAGAATCTGACACACTCCCTATTGTTTTGGGGGTGTTTTTTACTTAATTTAATTTTTAACAAAAAAGTAGTTGACTCCAAAAATAAATTTGTGATATTATAAAATATTTGATAAAAAATCACATATATGTTAAGGTTAAGAAGGTTACCATATATGGAGGTGGATTATATGTTTCAAATTGGCGATAACATTGTTTATCCAATGCACGGAGCAGGTATAATTGAAGCCATAGAAGAAAAAGAATTCTCAGGGAAAAAACAACAGTATTTTGTTATAAAAATGTCAATCAGTAATATGCAAGTCATGATTCCTATGGGTAAAATATTAAGTTCGAGTATACGCCCAGTTACTGATATACTTGCATTAAAACACATTATACACATTTTTCAGCATGGAGAATCAGATAAATTATTGCCGTGGAAACAAAGGTATAAAGTGAACACGGACAAAATAAAAACGGGTGAAATACAAGAAGGTGCTGAAGTTGTACGTGATTTAATGCGTATGAAGAAAGAAAAGGCACTTAATACAAGCGAAAAAAAAATGTTGGATAACGCACATGAATTTTTGATTAGTGAACTAGGATTAATT
>NZ_JBFUIV010000054.1:0-1522 GCF_056401715.1 Bacillus sp. P4_E1 | reverse complement strand
GTCTCATTGACATACCTTGCATCATTAATATCCCAAATTCTTTCTTGCGCGTTTTTAAAAATGAACTAACTGAATATAGAATGAAGAAAAATGAAAATACAAAAATCAAGCCTTGCGAAACTGAAAATCCCAATGTACCAAATGCACTTATTGTTGCACTTGTCGATTTCAACTCACCTTGTAAATCAGGATGAAATAATAAAAGAGCATACGTAAAGAAAATCATAATAGAAAATGCACTACTTAAAAAATGAGCTGCATATGTACGCTTATTGCGAAAAATATTATTAAATGCGAACTGACGAAAAGTCATGCCTTTTCCCTCCTAACAAAGAAAGGACATCCATAATCTTTTGATAAAATGCTTGCCTACTTTCACCACAATAAATTTCGTTATATAGTTGACCATCTTTAATAAATATGACTCTGCTGCAAAAACTCGCTGCATACGGATCATGTGTAACTAACATCATCGTAGCTTTTTCTTCTTTATTTAAAGTATCTAGCATCTCCATTACATCATTTGAAGATTTAGAGTCTAAATTCCCTGTTGGTTCATCTGCAAGTAATAATTGCGGCTTATGAACAATTGCACGAGCAATTGCCGTTCTTTGAGCTTGCCCCCCTGAAATTTCAAAAGTTCTTTTACTCAATATATCTGTAATATTTAATTTCTCTGCAATTTCTTCAACTCGTTTGTTCATTTCTTGTACAGAAACACCATCTAATGTCATCGGCAATACGATATTTTCCTTTACTGTAAGTGTGCTAAGTAAATTAAATGATTGAAAAACAAATCCTAATTGTTTCCTACGGAATAAAGCCAAATTATCTGATGTCAACTGGAAAGGATTTGTACCATTTATTAATATTTCTCCCGATGTTGGAGAGTCGATAGTAGATACCATATTTAATAACGTTGTTTTCCCGCTCCCTGATGGCCCCATAATCCCTATAAATTCACCTTCTTGAATTGATAAATCAATATCTACCAATGCTTTAAAAGGTACTTTCCCTTTATATACTTTACTAATACTTTTTGCATGTAGAATTTCCATTTATATTCTCCCTTCATTTGCACTTCTCACAATATAGTGTAAATGAATTGTTTTATAGCACATATTGATTCATCTTTCATTTATCTTACACGCTTGTAAGATTTCTGAAAAAACTGATAACAAATCCGTTTTCAAACTATAATCAATTTATATCTATCTTATAATATTCGCAGGGTAGTATGAAATACAATGCTATTTATTTCTAATCTTTATTATATTAATGAAAAAAGACCGATTGTATTGATATTATCCCCTTAAGGTAGACAGTGTAAAAAGACCATGAACAAACATGGATGTTACACTTCTACTTGGAGGGGATTTTATTATGGCTAAAAAAGGGTCTACATTTCAAACTTATTCAAATGAATTAAAGATACAAGCTGTAGAAAGTTTTTTAAACGGTGAGGGTAGTCAATCAGCTATAGCGAAGAAATATGGACTTAAAAGTAGAACGCAATTAATAG
>NZ_JBFUIV010000053.1:0-2412 GCF_056401715.1 Bacillus sp. P4_E1 | reverse complement strand
GTTGGGATAATGCTTGTATGGAAAACTTCTTCAGTCACTTTAAGGCAGAGTGTTTTCATTTATACTCCTTCCGTAAAGCGAATGAGGTCAAACTTGCCGTGCGTAAATATATGCACTTTTATAATCATCAAAGATTTCAAAAGAAATTAAATAACCTGAGTCCATATAAATATAGAACTCAGGTTGCTTAGTTGCGCTTTTTAAATACTGTCTACTTGACAGGGGTCACTGCATGAAAATGGTTTCCTCTTTTTTAATGAATCTTATTGACGGAAAATTCAAACACGTTATATAATTTTTGGTATTACCAATATCTTCAACATGTATTACCAAAAAATAAAGGGGACGATGGCTTGAAAGAAAAGGAACGCTCCTCAGATAAAATTGAGAATGAATTAATTAGATCCATATTGGCTGGTGTTTATTCTGTAGGAAGTACTTTACCGCCGGAAAGAGAGCTTGCGAAAGAATTTGGTGTTGGTCGCCCAACTATTCGGGAGGCGCTTCAACGTTTAGAAAGGAGTGGATGGATAACAGGAAGAAAAGGAATGCCAGCGATTATTAATGATTATTGGAGCAATGGGAATCTAACGACACTTATTAATATTGTTGAGAATCATCATACCATTACAGATGAATTTATTATGTATTTATTAGAATTTAGAAGTTCGTTGACTCCGACTTATATTCGTGATGCTGTTACGTTTAATCAACCTAAAGTGGTTGCTCTCCTTGCTAATCTTGAGCAACTTGAAGATAGTGCAGAAAGCTATGCAGCATTTGATTGGTATTTGCAAAAAAGGTGTGCTGGGCTTGCTGCCAATCCGATCTTTCTACTCATTTTAAATAGCTTCGATTCCATTTATGTAGATATGGCGAAAAGATATTTTTCTGTAAAAGATCATCGTGGGTTGTCCTTCAACTATTATCACGACTTATTAAAAGCTGCATTAAAGGGAGATGCAATTGAAGCGGAAAGATTGTGTAAGACAACATTGGAGAAAAGCTTGGCTCTCTGGAAAGATAGAAAAAAATAAAGAAAGCTGGAGGCGTGATAAATGAAACTAAAATATTTTAAAGAATATTTTTCCTATCCTGATATTTTGATCATGAGCTGTCTTTTCTTCGCTAGTTTTGGATTTATGATTTTACATTTAACCTCTATCGGAATTTGGGGTGCTTTTATTTTGGGAATGATTATGTATTCCTTAGCTGAGTACGCTACTCACAGGTTTATTTTTCATCTAAAGCCACCAAAGAATGCATTCTTATTAAAAATACTTAAGCGCCTACATTATGATCACCATACAAATCCGAATGAATTACATTTATTATTTTTACCCTTATGGTATAGTGTGCCAAACATTGCAATTTCAGGAGCGATTTTTTATTTTCTTTCATCCAGCTTTGTCATGACAAACGCATTTATTGCAGGTATTATGCTCTTTTTATTATTTTATGAGTGGAAGCATTATATCGCGCATCGCCCCCTTCAACCAATATCACCATGGGGGCGATGGATGAAAAAGGTTCATTTATGGCATCACTTCAAAAATGAAAATTACTGGTATGGTGTCACGAACCCAGCCTATGATTTTCTCATGGGCACCTTTAAAGACCAAAAGGATGTTGACCAAAGTAAAACTGCTAAAAACCTAGAAAAACGTGGTGACCAGAAAATAGAATTATAAAAAATAATCCATTGTCATCATCCTGGAAATGTCGAATGAATTTTGTAGCTTCGACATTTCTCAGGGAGTGACAGGCATTTTTTCCTATTGAATAGTAAGCATGATAATAGATTGCATAAGGCTCGTTTTAAAGTTTTTCTTACCGAAAAATGCACCCGCTTTTTTCTCTATTTCTCTTAGCATTGCTTCATTTTTCACGAAGTGTTTCGCCGATGCTATCTACAATCTGTATCGCGTTTGCCCCAGTGATTTCTTTAGCGACTCATTCCAGAAGAATCTTCGTATCAAAAGAAAATTTTCGCGCAAAGCTATGGCACCTGAAAATATTATTGCGGAGAAACTCGGAATATTCAGGCGTGAAAGCACGACGAATACAGCCCCTCATCATCTCTTTCATCTAGATACCTTTTTAACCAAATGGTGCAACACATCCCTTTCTTTATCATCTTTCCCTTGTACAATGACAGAATTCGTTAAAAAAGAAGAGGTGAGACTAACAGTATGCTTTCTCCATTGAACTACCCCCACTTTCACTTCGTTTAGAAGTGAGGGATTCCTAAGTAAAGAGTTCTAACGAACTCTAATTGATTAGGCTAGCTCCACAGTCCTTGTGGTTAGAAGCCTTATCGCTTCATTCTTTAGATTAATACTTGCGTTAATATCCCTATCATGGTGTGTACGACAAGAAGGGCAGTCCCATTTACGTCAGTCCCATTTACGT
>NZ_JBFUIV010000052.1:0-2773 GCF_056401715.1 Bacillus sp. P4_E1 | reverse complement strand
ACCATATAATATGAAGCAATGTTATCTAGTTTTGAAGGAATATACCTTCATCAGTTTGGTGATGATGGCAGAGAGGTCACACCCGTTCCCATACCGAACACGGAAGTTAAGCTCTCTAGCGCCGATGGTAGTTGGGACCTTGTCCCTGTGAGAGTAGGACGTCGCCAAGCAAAAACCTAAGTCGTTTCGACTTAGGTTTTTTTGTGTTTATTTTTATTTACCGAAGGTTAAAATCCATAAATTTAATAACCTTAAAGATGAAAAAAAGAATGAAATAGAAACGGTATAAAATAAAATTTGGATGATAAAGTAATACGTTTAAATATAAATTGAAGGTAAGAATTTCCTTTTTGTGTTAATTTAGTTGTCGAATGAACAATAATGTTTTGATTTAATATGAAAAGGTTATGTAAAAAAGAGCTGGATGGCTATTTTTCGCATAACCTTTTTGTGGTTTTAAAGGATTTTACCTAAGAAAAAATCTATAATTAAGGTAGTTAACATATATTTTTTGATGGGTGTGGGGGATTATGAAAGAAATATGCATGTTATTAGTGGCTGTTATATTATGGGGAACAGCCATTGCACCAACGAAATGGGCATTAGAATCCATTCAACCGTTTACTTTGTTATTTATTCGTCTTTTCTTTGCGGGTGGAATTTGTATGTTTTTCTCATTTAACGAACTACAAAAAGCAGTTATACATAAACATATTCCGTGGAAAAGAATGAGTTTACTGTCTTTTACTGGTGTAGCTGGGTACTTTATGTTCACATCCTATGGTATTTCTTTAACAAGTGGATTACATGTTAGTATTATTGATGCTGCATTGCCATTAGTTACAATTCTTTTTTCAGCGTTCTTTCTGAAAGAGAAAATTCAGATGGATTATTGGATCGGAATTATGTTGGGCGCTATAGGAGTGCTCTTTATTACAATTCCATCTAGCGATACTAATCAAGAGGTGTCTTTAATAGGAGATATACTTATTTTATTAAGTACCTTTTTATTTGCGTTCTACACAGTTTTGTTAAAACGGCCAAAACAAGAACGACGTTTATCTAATAAAGTTTTCACTACAGTAACACTAATGATAGGTGCAGCTATTGTGTTGCCATTTGCAATGATAGAAATTTTTTACTACGGTTTCCCAAAAATCGAAACATGGAAGATTGGATTTAGTGTAGTATACCTTGTTATCGGGGCAACAATTTTAGCATATTGGTTCTGGAATAAAGCGCTAGAGACGGTCTCAGCATCAATAAGTGGACTGTACTTAAATGGATTGCCGTTAATAAGTATCATTACTTCAATTATCCTATTAAATGAATCTCTGACATGGAAGATAATAATGGGAGGGAGTCTAGTTTTAATTGGAGTAGGATGGGCGGATAAGCAAAAGTTACGTAATCTATTAAAGGGTAATAAAATGGATAGTAGGGACTGTTAAATTGTACGTTTTATATAGTTTAAATGTTAAAAAGATACCTCATATATATGTATAAGGTATCTTTTTATATTTAGCGAAGATAATGGACTTAAATTAGTAGGGATATTCTTTGTTATATCTATATGTATCGAAATCTTTTTGAAATATTGTTTTGACGAGCTGTATACATTCATCATCATAAAAGCTTTCAAAAGTCGGGTGACGAGGGAATAAAGGATCAGTAATATCGGCATCGCTGAAATTCCCTTTATAAATCATGGCAGGGGTTTGATGATGCCATGATGTTGAAAACTCATTTATCGGTGCAGGTTTTAATTCGAAACGTTTTTCTAATTCTTTCATTTCCTGATCGAAATTTTCTAAGTATATATAATTGGTTACATACTCTTCTTCACCTGCTATATATTGTTGTGTAAAGTGAGCGTTAATATCATTTGCATGAGCACCTTTAGTAAATAGGTAGTATAAAAATTGTTTGAATGAGATTCCTTTAGGAGAATTTTCATTTTGATATAAAAACTTTCGAATGGGTTTCCATTCTTCATTTTCTACATAAGGAGGTGCAATTAAGGACACGAAAGAACTGACTGCTCTTCTAAACGGATTGCGAACCAGTTTGAAAGTTTCCTTTTGTTTATCTCGTAGTGCTACACTTAGCCGTATATTATAGGCCGGTGTACTTTTGTATATTTCATATTCGAAATTATGGATGAAGGGGTGATAGTTTAAAGCTGTTTGTAATAAATCAACCTGGTAAAAAAACCACTTAGCAAGGGAAGTACAACCACTTTTTTGACTCCAAAATAGAATGAGAGGAAAGTTTCTATGATAGTGTGGGCTTCTTGCATTAGTACTAATGATGTGTAATAAGGAAGGATCCAACAATTGATGCACTCCTTTCATGTATCTTGATTATATATACATATGTAAAATAAAGATGAGGTATGAGTGTGTGGAATTTTTTTTGTAGAAAATGAAAAAGAAATGTTGACTATTATTATATAGAGGTGTAATATAGGACAAGTCGCCGATAGCAACAACGCAGAAAGCGACAAAAGAAAATGAAAAACTTAGTTGACATTGAAATATGAAAATGTTAACATAAGGGAGTCGCAAATGAGCGGCAAACAAGTTCTTTGAAAACTGAACGAAACAAACAACGTGAACGTCAATTTTTATTTTTAGATGCTAGACAAACTAACTTTATTGGAGAGTTTGATCCTGGCTCAGGATGAACGCTGGCGGCGTGCCTAATACATGCAAGTCGAGCGAATGGATTAAGAGCTTGCTCTTATGAAGTTAGCGGCGGACGGGTGAGTAAC
>NZ_JBFUIV010000051.1:0-2841 GCF_056401715.1 Bacillus sp. P4_E1 | reverse complement strand
CAGGTTGATAGGTTCGAGGTGGAAGCATGGTGACATGTGGAGCTGACGAATACTAATAGATCGAGGACTTAACCATATAATATGAAGCTAATGTTATCTAGTTTTGAAGGAATATACCTTCATCAGTTTGGTGATGATGGCAGAGAGGTCACACCCGTTCCCATACCGAACACGGAAGTTAAGCTCTCTAGCGCCGATGGTAGTTGGGACCTTGTCCCTGTGAGAGTAGGACGTCGCCAAGCAACTTTAAGACGAGTCAGAATGACTCGTCTTTTTTGTGTTTTAAACTTCTTATCAGCCTCAAGTAAGTAATCCTTATTATTTTGATCCTCTCATATTCATTTTCTTTCATCATTTTTGATGTGTAGTTTAAGATTTTCTATTCTATTTTTTGTAGAAGCAATCTATCGGTGTGTTAAAATAGTACAGTTGTTTTTCGAGGTACTTTAATATAGGAAGATTTAAATTTTTTAAGGAGATAATATGAAGAAGATAGGTGTAATTACTATAGTGGTTTTAGTCCTTCTAGCAATTACTTATATGTTAGTCGGGAATTATTTTTATAATTATGCGTTGAATGCGAAACAAGAGAAAGAGTTTTTAGAGGATAATCCTCACTTAGTAGAAACTGTGAATGCATCGGGAGGTGTGTTTGCTACAAATGAAGAAAAGGATGCGAACTTTGTATCAAATCATAAACCTAATATACGAAACATAAATTCTTTCGATAAGTTGAAATTAACAGGTTATGAATATATGAATGAGCAATCTAGCCATAAATGGGCAATTGTAGTTCATGGATATGATAGTAGGGCATCGAAAATGACGAAATATATCCGGAATTTTTATGAAGAAGGATATAACGTCATAGCGCCAGATCTTCGTGGGCATGGAAATAGTGAAGGTGATTATATAGGGATGGGCTGGCACGATCGTAAAGATATTTTGATTTGGATTCAACAAATTGTAAAGAAAGACCCTAATGCTGAAATAGCACTCTTTGGAGTTTCAATGGGGGGAGCAGCTGTAATGATGACTTCAGGTGAAGAGTTACCCTCTAACGTTAAAGTTATTATTGAAGATTGTGGATACTCAACTGTTATTGATGAATTTACTTATCAATTAAACGATTTATTCCACTTGCCGAAGTTTCCTGTTATGAATGCGGCAAATACAGTTACAAAATTAAGAGCTGGATATGATTTAGAAGAAGCTTCAGCTGTAAAACAAGTAGCGAAAAGTAAAACACCGATGCTATTTATTCATGGGGACGCTGATACATTCGTTCCTTATGAAATGTTAGATGAAGTATATAATGCTGCAAAAGTAGAAAAAGAGAAATTAATTGTTCCAGGTGCTGGACATGGAGAAGCCGAGAAGGTAGATTCGAATAAATATTGGAATACCATATGGGAGTTCGTGGGGAGATACATTCCAGCGTAATTAGATTGTTTTAGATTTGTATTTTGTATATACGATAATCAGAAGGAAATGTTTTTATACTTTTGATTATCGTTTTTTCTATTTAAAAACTCATTTTAGTTTGTAGTATATAAGGTTTGAAGCATAAATTTTTGAATTCCTTATTGCCAGTGCTACAATAATTGAAAACTACATGTTAATGAGGTGTTTCTATGAAAATTGAAGTATGGTCAGATTTTGTATGCCCATTTTGTTATATTGGGAAACGTAGATTAGAAATGGCTTTAGAGCAATTTCCGCATAAGAAAGATGTTGAAGTTGAGTTTAAAAGTTTTGAATTAGACCAAAATGCTCCAATCTATTCTGGAACAAGTATTAATGAAGTACTTGCATCAAAGTATGGGATTAGTATTGAAGAAGCTAAGCGTAATAATATACAACTAGGCAATCATGCAGCTAGTATGGGGTTAAGTTTTAATTTTGAAGAGATGAAGCCGACGAACACTTTTGATACGCATCGTCTTGCCAAATTTGCAAAGGATCAAGGGAAAGAAAAAGAGATTACGGAAAATCTACTTTGTGCATATTTCACTGAATCGAAAAATTTAAGTGATGTGGATACGCTTGCTACTATTGCTGAAGCTTCAGGTTTAGATAAGCAAGAAGCTCTACATGTTATTAATGATAAAAGCGCATATGCAAATGATGTTAGAATTGATGAAGCGATTGCTCAGCAATATCAAATTTCGGGAGTTCCTTATTTTATTATTAATCAAAAGTATGCTATTTCAGGTGCGCAACCACTTGAAACTTTTGTTGGTGCACTTCAGCAAGTTTGGGAAGAAGAGAATCCTGCACCTAAGTTACAAGAGCTTTCTTCAGAGGGTGGAAGCGATATGTCTTGTACGGATGAAAGTTGTTCTGTACCTTCAAAAGAACAATAGTTTTTATGATGGAATAGCAACCCATAGAGTGTTTCATGGGTTGCTTATCTATTCTTATAGAAGAGGTATATAAATAGATAAATTAATAACGTAAATAGGATTTATAAAAAAAATGAAGTTTTTTATAAAAACATATTGACGATTGTAGGTTAGAGGTGTAATATAGAACAAGTCGCCGATAGCAACAACGCAGAAAGCGACAAAAGAAATAAAAAAACTTGGTTGACATTGAAATATGAAAATGTTAACATAAGGGAGTCGCAAATGAGCGGCAAACAAGTTCTTTGAAAACTGAACGAAACAAACAACGTGAACGTCAATTTTTATTTTTAGATGCTAGACAAACTAACTTTATTGGAGAGTTTGATCCTGGCTCAGGATGAACGCTGGCGGCGTGCCTAATACATGCAAGTCGAGCGAATGGATTAAGAGCTTGCTCTTATGAAGTTAGCGGCGGACGGGTGAGTAACGTAAC
>NZ_JBFUIV010000050.1:0-3282 GCF_056401715.1 Bacillus sp. P4_E1 | reverse complement strand
GAATTCGTTCTATGCTAGGGTTCAAATGTTTTGACACAGCTACATCCATTCTTTCTGGAGTAGAAGTCATGCATATGATTAAAAAAGAACAGGTTGATTTACGGGACCAGTCTGTCCAAAATCAAAAAGAATTCATCCATCAATTGTTTGGGCTTGCGGCATAAGATATGATTTCGTTAGGAATCTATGCGCTTTATTATCTTTTATTCTATTTTTGCACCAGAACCGTCTATGAGTATAATCGATTTAAAAAACAAAAGAAAGCTGTATAATTTTTGAAAATGATACCTACTTAGGCTTATTTGGCATGCTCATTTTTAAGAACAAAAAGTATTTTAAGAGTTTTTCGTTCATATGAACGAAATTTCATTTTGTCTCCGTTCTTAAGTTATGTGGCATGTCATCAGGCCCCTATGTCAGTGGATTCCATAATGCCAAAGCGAATATCCAATTCGGGTCACCATTTCCTTGATGGTTTTGAACAGCTTCATATATTTTCCCTTGATGTTCTACTTTATCTCCCTTTGTATAAGCCTTCTTCGGATCCCATTTTTCATAAGATTCATTTTGATTTTTTGTTTTTACCGGAAGAATGTCACTTTGAATTGATGTATTTCCAGCTGCATCTACAGCCTTCACTGCATATTTATATTCCTTATTAACTGTTAGATTTTGATCAGTAAACGTCGTTCCTTGTACCGTTTGAATCAATTGTCCATCGCGTAATACCTGATATTCTTTTACACCTACATTATCTGTAGAAGGATTCCATTTTAGCTCTACACTGTTAGAAGTAACGTTGCTTGCATATAATCCTTGTGGCTGTGTCGGAGCTTCTGTATCTGGTTTCGGATTAACAATGTTGTCTACTTTCTTCAATCCCTCTTTTGTAATCTCATAAACTGCTTTATTCCCAAAGCTTTCCTGAATGTTCTTTTCCATATTTGTAATAGTAGCTCGGTTCGCACCTTCTAAATGTGTAAATTCAATAAAATCGCCTACTTTTACCGGCACTTTAACCTGCTCAGCATTTTGTTGCTTATTTCCATAAATCTCTTTGTTATATACCACTTTACCTGATGTGTTTTGCACTTTAATACTTGCATATGTACTATCAAAGTAGTTATGTGGTACACCTGCTTTTAGAGCAATTTGTATCTCTTCTATTGATYTATTTAAATTTACTTTTGCGAATTCAAAATCTCCAATCCCTTTCAGCGACCATGCAAATTCGTTACCTTCAAAAATGTTTGGAGATTGATTTTTGATTTGTACCTTTTTCTCAACAGTTTGATCAAATAAATCCGTTAATACAATCTTTGCATAAGCATTTGTTGGTAATGATATAGATTGACTGATTCCATTTTGATAAGATTTAATATCATCAATTACGTTAATAGGTTGGCCCGTCATATTTTCATTGTTATAAATTTCAATTTTCCCCTTAAATTGCGGTGTACTATTTTCTTTTAGTTTCCAAGATACATTTAATTTTTCATTTTCATAATATATGGATTGGATATCAAAATCTAGTTTTCCTATTTCAGGTTGAGTAGGTTGATTTAGCGTGAATATTTTTCCTGATCCAATGGTAGACTGCGTATTACCTCCTGCTTTGACCCATACATATTCTGAAGTAGCTCCTCCATCATATTGATAAGTATTATCATGCGTCCCAGAAATATTTTGATTATTCCAAGAACTCCATTGTTTATCTACTAACTTTCGGCTATAACCATTTTTTAGGCGAGCTTCCCGAACATTCTGTCCACTATCCGCCCAGTCTTCCTGAAACATTCCTAATCCATGATTAAATGCCACATTAGCTACCGGAAAGTCCATAATTGCAATTAGATGCCATTTATTCTTTGTTACATCTTTCATCCATTGTCCAAATTTAGTATGACCATCTTCTTGCCATGAACGCATTGTCATTCTGTACCAATTGTAGTCTTTCCAACCATAAGTTGTTTGAACCTTCAGTCCTGTTCCTTCTCCTCCAAAGAGTCCAGCTTGTGAATTCGGAGATAAGTATTCGGCCTTTATTGCTTCTTTAGAGGAAATTGGATCCCATATGGCAAAATGTAAAGTACGTTTTCCATTTTCATCAAACCCACTTTGTTGTTGAAAACCAGCATATCCTCCAGCTTCACCACCTGCATTCCAGTTGTGTACAGCCCAATACGTATAAGGTGCAGTCTGAACTGGTGACCAGTCTATACTAATAATATCTGAGGCAGGTATATTTTGAGGACTCACATAAACTGCTGGAGCAGCTGAATGTGTTTCGGCTTTAGTGTGCGAAATAGACGTTCCAAACATAGAAAACATGCTACATGCTGCGGTAATTATAATAACTTTATTAAAACTTCTCCTAGTTTTCTGAATAATCACTATTCTACTTCCTTTTCTAATTTTTATTATTGAATAATAACTTAGTAGAGAAATCTATCAAAATTCAAGCAACATCCAGTAATTCTTTAAAATACTGCCCCAATTTATGTTGTTCTATATTCACATCTGATTCTTACATATTACTTGATTGTAATTGGTTTCCATAACGATAATGCAAATATCCAATTCTGGTCACCATTTCCTTGATGATTTTGAACAGCTTCATACACTTTCCCTTGATGTTCTACTTTGTCACCCTTTGTATATGCCTTCTTCGGATCCCATTTTTCATAAGATACATTTTGATCTTTTGTTTTTACCGGAAGAATGTTACTTTGAATCGATGTATTTCCAGCTGCATCTACAGCCTTTACTGTGTATTTATATTCCTTATTAACTGTTAGATTTTGATCAGTAAACGTCGTTCCTTTTACCGTTTGAATCAATTGTCCATCGCGTAATACCTGATATTCTTTTACACCTACATTATCTGTAGAAGGATTCCATTTTAGCTCTACACTGTTAGAAGTAACGTTGCTTGCATATAATCCTTGTGGCTGTGTCGGAGCTTCTGTATCTGGTTTTGGATTAACAATTTTATCTACTTTCTTCAATCCCTCTTTTGTAATCTCATAGACTGCTTTATTCCCAAAGGTTTCCTGAATGTTCTTTTCCATATTTGTAATAGTAGCTCGGTTCGCACCTTCTAAATGTGTGAATTCGATAAAATCACCTACTTTTACCGGCACTTTAACCTGCTCAGCATTTTGTTGCTTATTTCCATAAATCTCTTTGTTATATACCACTTTACTTGATGTGTTTTGCACTTTAATACTTGCATATGTACTATCAAAGTAGTTATGTGGTACTATCAAAGTAGTTATGTGG
>NZ_JBFUIV010000049.1:0-4948 GCF_056401715.1 Bacillus sp. P4_E1 | reverse complement strand
GAGTTATCCCAGTCTTATGGGTAGGTTACCCACGTGTTACTCACCCGTCCGCCGCTAACTTCATAAGAGCAAGCTCTTAATCCATTCGCTCGACTTGCATGTATTAGGCACGCCGCCAGCGTTCATCCTGAGCCAGGATCAAACTCTCCAATAAAGTTAGTTTGTCTAGCATCTAAAAATAAAAATTGACGTTCACGTTGTTTGTTTCGTTCAGTTTTCAAAGAACTTGTTTGCCGCTCATTTGCGACTCCCTTATGTTAACATTTTCATATTTCAATGTCAACTAAGTTTTTCATTTTCTTTTGTCGCTTTCTGCGTTGTTGCTATCGGCGACTTGTCCTATATTACACCTCTATATAATAATCGTCAATACCTTTTTATAAAGTTATTCAAGTTAATATTTTTACACTCTCTAATCTAGAGAAGAATCTATAAATATTGCATTATCCGAAAAGCCTCTTCGACTTCACTTTAATTTCTTCTTCCAAAATATATTCAAGTTTACTTATACCCTAGACTTAATTGGTACGGAAGTTTTTCCCCAGCGAAACTAACAACCTTATTTTAATAAATACTAATATGTAATTAAAAAGTTATTACACTCCCTAACACCTCTTTGTTTACCAGGCACTCTATTAGAAACGATGGAAGATATACGTATTCTTATAACAGACAACGATACAGAAATTCTTATATAATACTCTAGTTATAGAGTTTCCCTTATATGAAGTAATGGTTACTTACCTGTTTACTCGTAAATATATAGAAACATACTAATACATTTACTAACTATCCCTGTGTCACTGAAATAGCAGACTTATATCTCTTTCATCTTTAGCAGCATCCATTTCCATATGGCCTAGTCGTAATAAATTTTATATCCTCTTAACAAACATTTAAGATATACAAATAAAATATACTCGAGGTCCGAACCAATTAATAGCATTTCTTTTTTAAACACATATACTGGATTGAAAATACGTACCTCAATTGATCGAGCGTACCTAATACACCCGAAAGGAACGCTTGTTCTGTTTATATTTTATTACTTTTTATCACATTTAAGGATGTTTATCCTACGTTTTACCGCTAGAAGAGCGAATCGAGTTACTAACAAAGTATGTAATTTTATTGTTTCTATTATATATCTCCCGTTTTGAAATACATATAGAATTACAAATTCATTTATTTCTAGCGATAAACCTAAGAATACATAACAATAAGAAACCAACACATATAAAACACCCACAAAAACAAATTCTGCAACAAGGTATACTACGGCTGTACAATTGTAAATCATAATCTTTTCAACACCTATAGGAGTCCTGTCCGCATTTAACGCAAATATAAACTAAAAAAATTTCAATATAAAAAGAGCCGGAATTTCTACTCTAAGGAAAATCCGACTCTTATTTTTGGGCCACAACCAAAATTATTTAACTCACTCGCTACAACTGAACTCCCTCATACTAACCATAGCCAAAATATTTTTCACATTTAATATTCCCTACTCTGCTGTACTGAAGATGCATGTATCATATCTATCACTGCATGATATAAATTTTCCGGACATTCAGCTATCCGATGGCATAAATACAAGTACCACTCTTCCCCATAAGTCAAATACACCCTAGCATTATGTCCTTTGTTTTTCAAATCACTTAACATATCCGGACGAATTCCATATAGCATTTCTATTTCTACATTAGATTGACTAAAATATTGACGTTGCTCCATTTCTTTAATAAGAATTTCATCATGTGTAGCTATAGATACAGGATGGTTATTTTCAACTAGTTGTTCTACGATCTGAAGATACTGTTGATTTAAGTCAGTTGACCTAGGTATAGCAATATCCGAAACTTCTTGATAGGCACCTTTTACAACTCGTATTTTCCCTGGATAATGTAGGAGTTCTTGAATATCATTGTTTGAGCGATATAAATGCGCCTGAATCGTTATCCCTACATTAGGACATTGCTCAGTTGTTTTTTTATAGATGGAAAGAATGTCTGCTGCTTTAGATGATTCTTCCATACTTATCATAAGGGTAGTTCCATGTACTTTTGCCTTCTCTGCCAACTCCATTAAATGAATATAAGATATTTCTGGATCTATAGATAATCCAATATGCGATAAATCGAGTGATACTGTTTGTTTCATAGATAGAGCACCCATATCCCCAATAAGATTCCAAAACTCATTTTTTGCTTTATAACATTCCTCTATATCTAGAGTATTTTCCCCTATGTATTCTAGTGAAGTATGATAACCTTTTGAAATTAGTTCTTTTGCTGTCATAATCCCCTCATGTCTCGATTCTCCGGTGACAAAGCGTTTCGCGGCTTGCAATAATAACGCATAGAGTTCAGTGGATTGTTGTACATAGGATTTTATATGTTCATTTCGTGCAATCGATTTAAATGCCTGAGCTACTTGGAATTCTGGTTTCGTCATCACATTTTCATCCCCTTTAGAACCATTTGATCCAACTATAGCATGCTAAAATGGTTTATATTAGTACCATTTCAACCAAACTTTTATGGTACCACTTTTGATGAAGGGAGCATTTATATGCTTTGGATACCTATTGATCGATCGTTAGATATAAGTTTAATACGACAGGTTTATCACCAAATACGTGAACGAATATTAAACGGAGAGCTACAATCTGGAGAAAAACTACCATCAACACGGGAATTATCTTCTGAGTTAAGCGTGTCTAGGAATGTAATTTTAGAAGCTTATGATCAATTATTTTCCGAAGGTTTTTTGGTCGCTCGACAGGGCGCCGGGACATTCATTGCAGAAGGGACTTATTTAGAACAACATAAAAAATCACCTCTAATTGATCCTTTATCTTGGTGCGAAGAAATAAACAAAGACAGTAACATCATTAATTTTCGTTCAGGGATACCAGCATTAGACTTATTTCCACGTAAGGGATGGGCAAAGTTATCTCATACCATATGGAATGAGACACCTCCTTCTACGTTTGGATACGATATTCCCGAAGGGCGTCCTGAATTAAGAAAGGTTTTATCACGCTATTTACTAAAAACAAGAGGAGTTTTTTGTCATCCAGAACAATTGATAATTACCTCCGGTGCAACGCAAGCTTTAACACTTGTTTCTAAGTTACTTTTGTCAACAGGCGACGAAGTACTAATAGAAGATCCCATCACCAATGACATTCAAACAATTTTTAAAAATTCAGGAGCCTTCCTTTATCCTATACCAGTTGATGATAATGGGATGGATACATCTTTGCTACCTGCAAATAAAAACCCAAAATTCATCTTCACTACTCCTTCTCATCAGTTTCCTTTAGGAGGAGCGTTACCGATTCAACGACGGGTTCAATTGATTAACTACTCAAGAAAAACAAATTGTTATCTCATTGAAGATGATTATGACAGTGAGTTTCGATATGAAGGCTCACCTGTAAGTTCATTACAGGGATTGGATCCCGAGCGTGTTATATATATAGGTTCATTTAGTAAAATTTTATCACCCGCCCTTAGGATGGGATACTTAGTTCTTCCCTCACACCTTATTGAAAAATGTCGCAGGGTAAAATGGTTTTCAGATCTACATACATCTTCTTTAAATCAGCTTGTCCTTGCTAAATTTATTGCCGAAGATTATTTGGAACGGCATATTATGAAGATGAAAAAAATCTATAAAAATCGAAGAGACTTCCTTATTCAGCAATTAAAATTAGCATTCTCAAATAAGATCAATATTTTCGGTTATTCTACAGGATTACATCTGATTGTTGAATTCAATCAAGTTCAATTCACCAAAGAATTACTTGAGAAAACCCAACAACTTGGGGTTAAAGTATATCCTGTGGAAGACCACGCCATTGAAAAAGGAAAACATCATAATCGAATTATTATGGGGTATGGACATTTAACCACTGAAGAAATAAAAGAAGGAGTGAGCAGGCTACAGAGGGCAATACCTTATATATATTCTTGTTAATAAATGGACTTTAAAACTCAAAATTAAAGAATCTAACAAATAAGGAAATTTCCCAGGGATTATAAAGAGACTAAAATATTAATTAAAGCGAGGTAAATATACAAATGAATCCATTAGCACAATCATATTGGGATACTTATTGGGGAAACAATGAAAAACCAGAATCTGTTACAGCTTGGCAATTTGGTGATTCTCCTGATTATCTCGCTCAATTAGTCATTGATGGTGTGAAGACCGCAACATGCTCCAGCCATATTTTTTATGAATTAGAAAATGAACCACTACCAACAACTAACGATTATAGTATTGTACTCAATAGTCAGGATGAACCTGTAGCTATTATTAAGACAATAGAAGTAACTATAATGCCAATGAATGAAGTGACTGAAGAATTCGCTATCGCTGAAGGCGAAGGCGATCGTACCTATAGTTACTGGAGAGATACCCATATTCAGTTTTTTACAAAGGAACTAAGCGAACTTGGTCTTAGTTTTTCTGAAGATATGCTGCTCGTTTGCGAACGTTTTAAGCTTATCGATGTAAAAAACAAAGTGAGGCTATGATAAATAACGATTTTACCGGAAGTCCATACTAGATAAATACATTTATCTTTAAACAAATAAGCTTGTTATCAATGGATTCCTTGAGCCATTAATAACAAGCTTATTTCATTAAACACAAAAAAGACGAGTCATTCTGACTCGTCTTAAAGTTGCTTGGCGACGTCCTACTCTCACAGGGACAAGGTCCCAACTACCATCGGCGCTAGAGAGCTTAACTTCCGTGTTCGGTATGGGAACGGGTGTGACCTCTCTGCCATCATCACCAAACTGATGAAGGTATATTCCTTCAAAACTAGATAACATTGCTTCATATTATATGGTTAAGTCCTCGATCTATTAGTATTCGTCAGCTCCACATGTCACCATGCTTCCACCTCGAACCTATCAACCTGATCATC
>NZ_JBFUIV010000048.1:0-5145 GCF_056401715.1 Bacillus sp. P4_E1 | reverse complement strand
GTCCTTTGATTCCTTCAGCTTCAAAGTGTTTCACCCAACGACTTACAACCGAGTGATGAATACCTAATTCTTTCGCAATGGTTTTATAGCTCATGCCTTCTTTTAAGTATAAATCTATAGCTTGTTTCTTAAATTCTACATCGTAAGTGACTCTAATTTTTCCCATGAAAAAATCCCCTCCATAGTAAACAGGTTAATGTGCTTTCTTTTTCCTGTCTACTATAAGGGGATCATATCAATTTTTGGGGCTCTTTTTATAACTACTTCCACATAACATAATGAATAGCTATGTTTGTGAACCTTTTTAAATCAAAACAATGAGAGTTACAATTCTCCGTTGGCATATATAGTGTCTTCTAGGTGAATTACAGGGTGTTGTTTAGGATCTAACTGTTGTATTATGGATGGATAAAATTTCATTTTTCTAGAAAAATCAGTGATTAGAGAACTTACGGTAAAACCATCTGTTGTATAAAGAATTATTTGAGAGTTTTCAATGTCTGTTGGAGAAAAATGAATCTCAGATATTCTATTTTGAATTTCAATTGGCAATGTCTTTAATTCTGAAATAAGTTTTTTTAATAAGTCTTCATCATTGCTCGTAAATTGCTTTATTACTGGTACACTCTCCTTGTCCTGATTATTTATAATTTTATCTAACATAGTTCCATTTTCTAGAATTGGATAGTAATAGTTATCCTTAACTYCATATGCTATAGTTTTATACTCTTTAACATCAATAATAACTTGATTTGGAAATTTCTTGAGAACATTAACTTCTTTTATTTTTTTATTTTTCTTTATGCTTTCTTTTATATCCTCTTCATGTAAATTCCAGTAGTTATCTTTACCACTTAGATTWGATAAACCAATAATTTCGCTTTGTGAAACTGTCTTATTTCCTTTTACCGATATCTTCGAAATTTTTGCAGTACGATTTAAAAATAATATACAAACTAAGAGTATAACAATTATTAATATACATATAACTAATGCTTTTTTTCTTCTAGATGCTTTAACATTTCTATTTTGCATCACTTTTAGCTGTCGAACCTTTTGATTAAATGAATATACATTATTTTTCTTCATAATATCCTCCTCTAATAGGCCGTTTTATCGATTTAGGGATTTCTCTTACATTGCGAAGAGAAGGTTTATAATTTATTAACAATTAGAATACCTTTTTCATCCAGTAACATATATTTTTTACTGTTTTCTAGTGTGATTTCTTGCACATGTATGTATTTTCAACTCGTGAATTCTTAACTAGATTTAATAAACTTGCTACGTTCATTTTAGAATTTATCCTATCCTCCCTAAAACGCATGTGATGTCTTACAACATTATATACATAATTAACTTCTTTTTCTATCTGGGGCAGCGCGCATATTTTAACCTTTTTATACACTAAGAGATTTTTAAAACTCAATATTACTTATTTCAATTGAAACTTTGACTGATAGGGGTCACCATATATGCCTATTAACTTAAGAAATTTTAATATCTTCAAATGTCAAAAAACGTTATTCTTTTTAAACAAGCTAGACTAGAAAGGATGATGTTTTTTTATGAATCTCTCAATTCAAGATGAACTAAGGCCATTTGCGGAAGAATTACAGCGCTATGTTACACCTGTATTTTTAGAAGAACTTGCAAGAGAAATAGGATTTATAAAGCGAAAACGTAAGTTTTCAGGATCAGACTTAGCTACTATTTGTATTTGGATCAATCAGCGGGTGGCAAGTGATCCCTTAGTCCGATTATGTAGTAGGCTTCATGCAGCTACTGGTACTTTACTCAGCCCTGAGGGCTTAAATAAACGTTTAAATGCTAAAGCAGTTTTGTTTTTAAAACATATTTTTTCTTTACTGATACAACAAAAAGTATGTGAACAAACACAAATTTCTAACCATCTCTTCTCTTACTTCCAACGAATTCGTATCCTAGATGCCACCGTATTTCAAGTACCCAATGCTTTAGAGAATTTATATCCAGGCTCTGGGGGATGTGCCCAAACAGCCGGAATCAAAATTCAATTAGAATATGATCTGCACAGTGGAGAATTTCTTAACTTTCAAGTCGGACCTGGAAAAAATAATGACAAAACATTTGGTACGGAATGCTTAGATACCTTACGGCCAGGAGATTTATGTATTCGTGATTTGGGCTATTTTTCATTGGAAGACTTAGATCAAATGGATCAACGAGGTACATACTATATTTCTCGTTTAAAATTAAATACAAATGTATACGTGAAAAATCCAAACCCAGAATACTTTAAAAATGGTGCCATTAAGAAACAATCGGAATACATACAAATCGATGTGAAACAGATTTTGAAACAACTACAGCCTGGAGAAATATTTGAATTAAAACATGCTTATATCGGTGATAAACAACAACTATTTGCACGTGTTATTTTTAATCGATTAACAGAAAAGCAACTTCAAAAACGACGAGCGAAGATTGCGGAAAAAGAAAAGTCTAAAAATAGAACGTACTCAGAGAAAAGTAAATTGGTAGCTGGATTAAACGTATACGTGACGAAAACACCTTGGGAATGGGTTCCGACGGAACAGGTACATGAGTTATATACTTTACGTTGGCAAATAGAGATTGTCTTTAAAACGTGGAAATCACTCTTCAAAATAGACCATTATCGTAATGTAAAACAAGAACGATTAGAGTGCCAACTATATGGAAAACTAATCGCTATTTTCCCGTGCTCCTCTACTATGTTTAAAATGCGTCAACTTCTTTTACAAAAGAAGAAAAGAGAATTAAGCGAATTTAAAGCAATAGGGATGATCCAAGATTATTTATATCTTCTGTATCAAGCTATACAGAAAGACACCCAAGAAATAACAAAGATTCTAATACGCCTATTCCACCTACTACAGAAAAACGGGCGGAAATCTCATCGATATGAGAAGAAAACAGTCTTTGATATTATGGGTGTTATCTATGAGTATAGTGGATTTAAAAAACAAAAGAAAACTGAATAATCTTTGAAAACAACACCTATCTAGTTTTATTTGGTATGCTCATTTTTAAGGAGAAAAAGTGTTTTAAGAGTTTTTTAGTTTATTTGAACGAAAGTTCACTTTGTTTCCGTTCTTAAGTTGATGGGCATGGGGTCACCATACCAAAAAAGAAAATTGTACGTTCAGACACAACTTGGACACATTTCAAGGTGTTTGCTGTACGTTAAGGAATTAGTTTGTATATTTGAGGAGATGTACAAGACAGGTGTGAATTTAGGGGAATCCAATATTTTCTATTCAAATATGATAGAATGGAAATATATCCAAAACGGAGGAACAACAAATGAACTCAAACACAAAACAGTTTATTTATGATATCCAGCAAAGAAAGAACAATTATATGGAAAATGTATTAAAGGCAATACAACACCCTAAAAAAGAGCAATCTGAACAGGTCATTCAAAATATAGTAGAGAAAATGGATATGATGATCAGTTTAGTTACTACTTACATGGCTATTGAATCAGAATCTATGAAAGAATTAAAAGAGCTTCAGGAAGAAATTATTCATGCTCAAGCATATATTCAAAAACGAAAATTTGAAGAAACACAGAGATAAAACCCTGTGTTTTTACTTGGTCGTCTATGACGCTAATCTGTTATAAATCTAATTAGATGTAATTTGATTATTGTTTTGGCATAATCCATACAATTTGTTGAATGCGTACAATATACGGTACCGTATCTTCAATGAGCAAATGATCGGGTTTCACATCCTTTAACTTTCCTCTTACATTACCTCTTACAGTTTCAATAACCACATGTTTACCAATTACCGATTGTAATGTCTRATATACGTAGGGATTAGGTACACTTACCATATTTTGTTCACTAAAGTCATTTCCCTCCAAATAACTCATTCTATAAGACTCCTTTCTAACTTACATTCTTTCTCTTAATATATGATATAAATCTTATAAATATACTAGAAGGATAAATCATTATGTGAAAGAAAATAACATTTTAATAAGGTACGTTTTCTATTTCTAAATTGCTAAAAAATTATTTATATAAAGTTACTTTTACTAGTTAATAGGCAATGATATAGGGATATTTTGCATGTACATCCAGGCTGTTCCTTTCAAAATATGTATCATTTTAAATACGCCCTTTATTAGAATACTGCTCATACTTTTTTTGAGATTCTTTAGTAATACGTGCGTTAAGTAAAATTGCTAACAACAAAAACACTCCATATTCCCCCCCTGTAGCTCCTATGATAATCACACTACTACAAACAAGTACAATTAATAGGAGTAACGAAACTAAAGAAATACGTTCATAGTTCTTTGACATCTTCTCGTATTTTATGCGTTGTTTCCTTGCATCCATCTAAATTCCTCCTTAAAATTATCAATTTTCCTATAAAATAAATCTCGCCCTTAAAAAGAAAACAATCTATCGGTTCAAATAATTAGTTTTTTTAAGCAACTAATTTATATAACATAAAAAGAAATCCTACCAATATTAAGCTTACCACTATGATAATCCCGACCCTCTCCTTCCTTTTAACCCCAATACATTAGATAAAAGTTATGTATATCCCATATTAGCTGCAGCAAACAAAAAGGATCTTCCCTTCTCGTAAAGGCTGATCCTTTTCTTCGTTCATACAACTATTTTTAGCTATTCTTGATTAATTAGAATAACAGCTGGTCCATCTACACGAATTCCACCAACTTCGATTTTTTCATAAGGCTCAACTGTAATAGAAATGATTCCTTCTCGCTTCTTTAATTCATTACTTAATTCTTTTGTTAACATTTTTTTCATGTGTGCACTCCTTCTTACTGCTTAATTTACTATTGTTATGTAAATAAAATTAAAAATGGTTTCCTGGTCTGGAAACCATTTTTTGTAGTTGACCATATGGTGTTACCAGTTCGTTTATCAATTTTACGTAAAGAAGATAAACAATTACTATTCACTGTCTCAGTAGATGTAAGGAACTCTGAAAGATAGCGGTGAGATTGATTTTATTTTCTTCTAGAAATAATGACTTAGATAGTATATTACCTAAAACAATGAAAGCCCTACCTCTCTTTCATCCTTACGGCTCCTTGTCCGTGCCAGTGTGAATCAGGATTGCAAAATTGCAAAA
>NZ_JBFUIV010000047.1:0-7941 GCF_056401715.1 Bacillus sp. P4_E1 | reverse complement strand
TGCCATGACAATGCTTGTATTGAATCATTCTTTTCTCATTTTAAATCTGAAATGTTTTATCTCAATTATTATCAAACAAAAGAAGAATTGATTCAAGCAATTGAAACATACATCTATCATTATAACTACAAACGATTCCAAAAACGACTCAATCATCGAGCTCCGATTGAATATCGAATCTCAATGGCTGCTTAGTCTTTTTTTAAAGCTGTCTACTTGACGGGGATAAGACCAATAAGACCATATATGGGTGTCTTTTCTTTATGGGGTACTGACGCATACCCATCAACTTAAGAAATTGGTTGTTCCCAAGAGCCACGAAAAGCAACAATAATTTGTTTGGTTTCATCATTTTTATAAATAGTTGCATCAAAAATATTATTAGGATTATGTAATAATACAGAAGAAGGTATTTTAACACGTTTCCAAGTTTCTAAATGATCCCCAACTTTTACATCAACAGAAGCCGTATCATTATAACTCTCACCTGATGAACGAGAAAGTACTTGATCACTAACTGAACTCCCCATAGTTTCTCTCTCCTTAAAAAAGATTTATAGTTTATATATGATAAATTAATTTCAGGAGAAAAAATATTGTACCTTCGAAATAAAGTCGTACTGTTTATAAAAAAGTTGCACCGCTTTATCCCTTTGTATAAAGGGGTATTTTTTGTGCATATTATTAATTTCAAATAACACTTTGTCAAAAATAATTTATAAATTGTAAGAAATAAATTACAATCTTTTCAAGAGGTGTTGCTATTGTTACATAATAAAATTGTAGTTTGTCGAGCAGAAAAAGGTTGGACTCAAGAAGAACTGGCCAAAAGAGTGGGTGTTAGTCGTCAAACTATCGCTACTCTTGAAAAAAATAAATATAATCCTTCTCTAATTCTTGCTTTTAAAATTGTAAATATATTTGAAAAGTCAATAACTGACGTGTTCGATTATCAGGAGGAGTGAGACATATGTTGTGGTTAAAATCATTATTTTTAGTTTTTATATTCATCAGTCAGATGTATGTAATAAAATTCCAATCAAGTGATGAAGCAAAAGACGAAAGAGGGAGAGAAATTCAATATAAAACAAATAATGTGTTGTACAACATCCTATATTTAGGTATCATTTCCATTATTATTTTTCAATCGATAGATATTGTTCCTTCAGAATTTCTACCTGATTTATTGTTATATTTTGTGCTTTCATTAAGTGTGCTAGGCAGTATTTTTATATTTATCAACAGAAACAGGAAAAATTACTAATTATAGTTAAACTAACAGCTGAGTTTATTTAAGTAGACCACATAAAATGATCAATCTTTTTTATAAAAACTTAAGGAATCCAAAATTAAAACCCACACATTTTGATCGGATTTTTTCAAAGTGTGTGAGTTTCTTCTCTTTATAAAATCAATATTTGCAGCAATACTTTGATCAAACTTTATTCGAAATCTACATTAGGGGATTACTTGCAAAGTTTGCACCAGAATCTGTAATGGCTAATTATATCATTTCCATTCACAATCAAAATATAGGAATGATTTCTTTAACAATACAAAGCATACTTTGATTTAAGAAAATACAGATACTCTATTCCGGCATCAGTAATCTTTGTACCGGCTCGCCCTCTTCCTTTTACGACAAATCCTTCACTTTCTAAAATATCCAGGCGGCGACGGATTTGCTGTGGGGATAAAGCAAAGTCTGATTCTTTGCTTTTACTTGAAAGCAGATCTCTGCTTGCCGCCTTTCCTTTTTCGTTACATTGCTTGATTACTTCCAAGATAAAAACATGCTCCTTCATTTCCAGTATACTTCCACATACGGAATATTCGGATTTCATGCTGCCCCCCTCTTGTCCCAGCATGGACGGAAGATCTCCTTTCGTCACGACATTTCCCTCACAAATTGTCAGCATATAATCAATTGTACTTTTTAATTCTCGTATATTTCCAGGCCATTCATATTGCATGAAATACTCCAGCACATCTTGTTCTATCTTTACCCATTTTCCGCTCTTTGTGATGAAATGCTTAATCAAAATTGGTATATCCGCTCTTCTCTCAATGAGTGGTGGAATGCAGAGATTAAGTACATTCAGCCGGTAAAATAAATCGACTTTGAATGAACCGGCCCTTATCTTTCCTTGAAGATCTTTATTTGTTGCGGTAATCACTCGAACATTAACAGGTATAATTCTTACACCACCGATTCTGCGGATTTCTCCCTCCTGCAGAACGCGCAGCAGATGTGATTGAACAGTAAGACTTATGTCCCCGATTTCATCCAAAAAGATAGTTCCGTTATCCGCTAATTCAAACAGACCTTTCTTGCCCCCTTTTGTGCTCCTGTAAATGTCCCTTCTTCGTAACCAAACAATTCACTTTCAAGCAGGCTCTCTGTTAATGCGCTACAATTTACAGCCAGAAACGGTCCGTTTTTTCGCAATGAATGCTCATGAATAGCATGGGCAAACAGTTCTTTTCCTGTCCCTGTTTCACCCTGAATTAAAATCGGATGTTCCGATAAGGCAAGTTTCTTGGCGATTCGCTTACGCTCTTTCATTACAATATGTTCGCCGATAATATCCTCAAATCCGTATTTTGTATGAAATCCTTTATTACGCATTTCTCTTTGCGCTGTTTTTTCAATTTCAAAGGCTTGATGTACACTCTTAAAAGTTGCGACAATTGTATTTTCTTGCATCATTTGCAAACGAAAAATTACGACATCCACGCCATCTATGTCGAAGAACTTGCTTTCATCCTTTCCATTCATGATGAAATCGGTAATATCCCGACGACTCATCACATGTTCTACATACTCATTAACCACATCTTGCGCCACAATATGAAACAATGCCGTAAGACGTTCATTGAATACCGTAATCCGCCCTTCCTGGTTAACGACTAATATTCCATCATCGACAGTTCCTAACACATTTTGGATGTGCTCACTCATCTGCTTAGCATCCCGCTCTGCATGTAATAACTTACGTTGTAATTCAATGATATTGCTAATATACCTTTCTGAAATCTTCGAGGATATATCCTTGCTCAAACCACAACATTCTACAACTTCCAGAATTGTTGTCATATCAAAAAGACGTACACCTATATCAATTACTTCTTTTATGTAAGAAGGGCACAGATGTGTTTCTCCTGGCGAAACAGCAATTCGAACATCATCATAAAACAATACCCCCTTCCGAAAAGGGATAAATTGAATATGATTTATACCAAGTTGATATAAGGATTCAATAAGATTTATTGTTGCATCATCATTATCATTCACCACTAGAACTGATGAATCTTCAGGTATTCTTAAAAGTTTATCAATGTATTCATGATGAACTGTTCTCTTTCCCACAATTATTTTCTCAGCATTCACGCTATACATACCATTTGTTTGATCATAAACAGAAGCTGATGAATACAAAATAATTGTATCTTCAAGAGACTGCGGTATTCCCTCATCCGCCGCATGGCTTTTAATATAAACATAGTCTCCAAGCAATTGTTCTAGTTGCTCCTGTAAGGCTTGCGTTGTTTTTGAGCTTCCAGCTATAAGTGTAAGTGAGGATTTTAACATTAAGACACCTGCCTATATTTAAATTGGTTCTATTATATCGCCAAAAAAGGACAATAAAAACCAAAATCTCTACTCTTGCCATAAAAATCTCCTTAAAAATCACACTATCCATATTGGCACACATATTGCATGTATAAATTAATGAAGTGTCCGAGGTTATGAAAAGGAGGGAAACAGCAGAATACGAGAAAAGAACATGCTCTATTAGCGGTATTTTTGTAAGCGTTCTATTTCAATCCATTTATTTTAAATACAAAGGAGGAACACATATGAGCCAACTACAAGAACAGGCTGTTTCACTTGGAAAAAAAGAGAAAAAAATTAATGTTTTTGTATTGCTATTCGGCATTCTCGTAATAGCGACTCTATTAACTTATTTTTTACCGACCGGAGAATATGCACGGATTGAAGTGAATAACCGGACTACTGTAGACCCAAATTCTTTTAAATCAATAGAATCTGCTCCGGTCGGATTTTTCGATATGATAAAAGCTGTTCATACAGGAATGGTAGAAGCCGGCAATATTATATTTTTCTTATTGATTATCGGAGGATTTTTTGGTGTCTTAAGAGCAACTGGTACGGTTGATGTGCTTATCGCTACAATGGCTAGGAAGTTGGCGACGCGTGAAAAACTATTGATTCCTGTCGTGACGCTGTTTTTCGCTGTAGGTGGCTCTTTAATGGGGATGGCGGAAGAAACACTAGCTTATCTTCCTCTTATCATTCCACTGGCGTTGGCTCTGGGATTTGATGCAATTACAGGTACTGCTATCGTCATAGTAGGAGCATTGTCAGGGTTTACAACTGCCATCATGAATCCTTTCACAGTAGGGCTTGCACAAGGAATCGCAGAATTACCGATGTTCTCAGGAATAGTGTTTCGCCTTATTTTATTTGTTATCATCTACCTTGTTTCTGTTCTTTATATCTATCGTTACGCAATGAAGGTAAAGAAAAATCCTTCTATTGGCATCTATGGAAAATATACAAAAGAAGAAGCGGAAAAATTACTGCAATCAAGTGAGAAGTTAACAGGAAGACATAAGTTCATCTTAGGAGCTTTTGTAATTAATTATATCGTTTTGGCGTTTGGTGTAATCAAATTCGAATGGTACATTACAGAAATTTCATCTTTATTCCTTTTATTAACAATAATGATTGGGATCATCGGAAAACTATCTGCAGATCAGATTGTTAACTCCTTTATAAACGGCTCTGCATCCTTGCTCGGTGGTGCCTTGATTATCGGTGTATCGCGCGCCATTCTTGTTGTATTAAATGAAGGGCATATCGTTGACCCTATGCTGCATCAATTATCTGTATCAATCAAGCATATTCCGGACTATTTAAGCGTTGTTGGCATGTACAATTTCCAAGCTCTTATTCATTTTGTTCTAGCATCTGGCACGGGTCATGCGATGCTGACAATGCCGATTATGGTGCCACTTGCAGACTTATTGGGTATTACACGCCAAACTGCAGTGTTATCGTTTTCTTTTGCTGACGGAATCGGAAATATGATTTTTCCGACCGCTACGACCTTAATGGCAGGCTTGGCGATTGCAGGAATTTCTTGGACTAAGTGGGCAAAGTGGATTCTGCCACTTGTGTTCATTCACTATCTCATCGGATTAGTAGCTGTTATCATAGCTCACTTCATAGGATATGGTCCATTCTGATATAAAACGAAAAGTATTGACAGGAGGAGAAAAGAATTGATTACCTTAATAAAAAATGGAGAAGTATACGCACCCAACTATCTAGGACGGAAAGACATATTAATTGCAGATGATAAAATCGCATTCATAGATGATAGAATCGCAATTCCTTACAACTTTGCTCCTATTCTAGTCATTGATGCGGCAAATCTTTTGGTTGTTCCAGGATTTATCGATTCACACGTTCATATAATTGGTGGAGGCGGAGAAGGCGGATTCAAAACCCGCACACCTGAGCTGATGCTTACTGATATTACAACTGCAGGTATTACAACACTAGTCGGTTTACTCGGTACTGACGGGACAACACGTAAAATGGAAAGTCTGCTTGCCAAGGCGCGGGCACTTGAAGAAGAGGGAGTTTCTTGTTTCATTCACACAGGCTCCTATCAAGTGCCAGTAAAAACGCTGACGGGAAAAATCGAAAATGATATTATTTTAATTGACAAAATTATCGGTGTTGGAGAGATTGCTATCTCCGACCATAGATCATCAGAACCTACATTTGAGGAAATAGTTAAAGTCGCCACTGCCGCACGCAATGGCGGTCTTCTGTCCGGAAAAGCTGGCATAATAGAAGTTCATGTAGGGGACGGAGAAGGAAAACTTTCATTGTTACATGAAATTGCAGATAAAACCAACATTCCGATTCGGCACTTCCATCCAACACATATAAATCGAAACGAAGAATTATTTAGGGCGGGTATTGATTACGCAAAGCGAGGCGGTTACGTAGACTTTACCACAAGTACTACTCCTCAATTTTTGGAGGACGGGGAAGTGAAATGCAGTGAGGCATTACGTATAATGCTTGAAGATGGGGTCCCAGTCGGACACATCACCTTCTCCTCAGATGGACAGGCCAGCCTCCCCTTCTTTGACAACAATGGGGAGTATGCAGGCCTTCAAGTCGGAAAAGTATCTTCGCTATTTCACGAAGTACGAGAATCTGTTTTAGTGGAAGGTATTCCGTTAGAAACGGCACTAGAAGTCATTACCACGAATCCCGCACAATTGCTGAAACTTTCAAGTAAGGGCTGTATCCAAACCGGGAAGGATGCTGACATCGTATTGTTGGAAAAAGAAACGTTGGACATTCACAGCGTCATTGCAAAAGGCAAGTTTATGGTAGAAAATAAAGTTCCGATAGTGAAGGGAACATTTGAATAAGAAAGATAAGAAGCTTCTATTACAAAAATCATTTAAAGACAATAGAAAAATATGACACTTATACAAATGAATAGTATGTAAACTTAAGACCACCGGTTTAAAAAATCAGTGGTCTTTTATTTAGAGAAGAATTTAGCTAATTAATTTCATGTTTTGAATACAAAGCGATTGCAACCAATGGTTTTAGCAATTAATATTTCTTGTTTCTTATTTAGGTAGATATGAAATTTATATGCCTTACTTACTAATATAGGGTGCACCTCACCTTTTTATACGATATCTACAGTATAAAAAAAACGTAGGCTTACGCTTACTGATATTCATCTCCCACCTAAAATTAGTGTTTCACACCTTTATATTTTTGAGGAAGGAGTTTTCGGTCTTGGATTATTTCGTTTTCATTAGCTTGATAGTGATGTTTCCGTATCCCCTAAAAATAGAAAAAGAAGATTGAGACATCTCATCTTCTTTTCAGGCAGAGTTAGAGAAAGCATTTTATTGGATAAAATGCTTTCTCTAAGAACTAGCTCTGCAAAAATCGCTGTATTTCTATTTCTGGTAATCCCGTAAGCTTTGCAATGTCTTCTACAGACACACCATTTGTATGCATGCCTCGAATGAGTTGCATCTTTCCTTGCTCAACCCCTTGTTCAATTCCCTTTTTAATTCCTTGTTGTTCTGCATGAGCAAATTTTGCTGCCTCATCCATTAAGGCCTTTTCTCTTGCTTCATATGCTTGACGGAAAGAAGAATCTTGACTCATACGTTCCCATTTATTCATTGCTTTTTGTAAAATCGGATCTCGGTTCATGGCAATATCCTCCAATGTTTGTGTGAGATGTTCATCTTCATTCGCAGGTAATAATAATAACCAACGAACAAACGAATCTTCCCCCGGATTGACTTTCTCTTCGCGCCATTGCTGCATCAACTTTGGAATCTCTACTATATGAACTTCTATATCATCACTTAATAGCTTAGTCGCTCACAACAAGAGAGGATAGCATTTACATTTTGCTTATTTATTTTACCACTTGAACAGATACTGGTTTCCAGCCCTGATTCTCTACCCAATCAATATCAACCTTATATTTTTTATTACTTTGCTTATCTCGTACATTACCGTAGGCTTTATTTTCACCATTATTTCCAATAAAATCAAAAATCAATTGACCCTCTGGAACATCAACAGCATAAGAAATTGCTTTTTTCATCTCATTCCAATCTACTGTTCCTTCTTTAAATTTCATTGCAGGTTTTGCTCCTTGCTCTGTACCAATTGGCTTCCAAGAAGGATTAGTTTGAGAACCCTTTTCTTGAGATGCCGTTTTTTCTCCCTCTTTATTTTCATTTTCGCTCGTTTTTACCGATTTTTCTGCTTTTTGTTTCTCTTCTAACAGTGCTGCTTCTCTCTCTTCACGTTTCTTCTCTTCTAACAGTACTGCCTAACAGTGCTGC
>NZ_JBFUIV010000046.1:0-8331 GCF_056401715.1 Bacillus sp. P4_E1 | reverse complement strand
CAATGCTTTTTCACTAACTCAAAAAAAAAAAAAAACTACTTTAATCCGAATATTTTTTCGTGGTGCCTTTTCGTCTTATAGTGTACTCTATGTTATTCCGTCTAGTTAAACGTATTAGTATAGTTTGCACGAATAATAAAGATGTTTTTATAACATTAAAAAACTACAATTGTGACATTTTATTGCTCGGAAACGCATTTTTATAACATCAAATTTCGTGTTAAGCTGATTTCAGTAAAAGAAAATACGGAGGTTAATAAATTGAAAAGAGGATTTCAAATAACAACAAAAGTTCCAGGTAAAGATGAAACGGAAATAAACATAAAATCTTATTACAATAACTGGAGAACTGTGAATGGCCATATGAACTTACCTTTTGTAGCATTATATAAAACATTTAGAGATGAACATCTTGCTACATTAGAACCAGGACCATTACGCCTATATCTTTATTTTTCATTTTATGCCAACAATCAATATGGTCATAGTTGGCATAGTGTTGAAACCATAGCTGATTTTTTCGATACACAAACTCGAACAATAGACAATTGGATCAAAATATTAGTTGATAAAAAACTAATTTACAGAGAACAAAAAGGAAAAAAATCTCATACAACTTATTTGATTCCTTACAATAATTCTATAATTCCTCACACTTTGAATAGAAGATATCCAGATGTCCAAAAAAATATTAATAACCTATTTTCAAAGATAGAAGAACACAAATTTTTATACGGAGAAATAACAAAAGTTTATCAAATATTTCAATGGAAAACTAAAGAAACAAAAGGTAATAAAGATGATTCTTTTCAAATTATCTTAATTATTACAGAACGTGATGGAATAATTACAGGACATCTATGTAATATCACTAAACATGTTGAATTAACAATTAACACATTAGAAATTGATGAAGCAGCAATATTCAAAAGTCCATTTAAATATAAAGATGGAAACATAACAGGTATTGCATTAAAACAAAGTGTACAAATTCAACCTAGAAAAAACGTAAGTTACTTAATCGAACTATGTGAACAACTTGCTATCGTAAATGATGAAGATCTTAATCAACATCCAGTCATACAATATGAGTTAGAAAAAGAAATCATTATAGAAGAAAATAAAGAAGAAAAATAAATAACTAAAACATTATTAAATACAACGTAAATAAAGAGTTTGTTGTATTTAAAGTACAACAAACTCTTTAAAAGAAGATATTATCATGTATGTAAAATTGAAATTAATTTGTTATAAATTATACAAATATTGAGTATCATTAGTTATAAGATCGAATAAAAGCAAGGATTCCATGTTTTATCACTTCATTTTGTTCTCTTGGTATTCATATTTTTTCCTATAATTATATAAAAATGGGTTGCAATCCAATATATTCTTATGTTAATATGATAGGATAGAGTATTTGTGCATACATACATCTTTGTAAGGCAAAAAAAATAAGCCTTTATGGGCTTTTTTCGTTATGCTTTCACGGGTTCGCACCCCGTTTTATATAAATACTAAACTTTAAATTTAAGAAAGGACAATGATGCATTATGATATTTTTTCAAGAATTAAAACCGTTTTTAAAAAGAGGACAACTTATTATAAGTATTGCTGGCGGAACTATTAGTTTAGCTATTGCTACTTATATAGCTTTATGTCCAGCTATGAATAATGGAATACCGATAACTTTTTCACTCCTTCTAAGTGAAGCTAAATTTCAATTTTTAGGTTTCTCAACTTTTCTGTTTCTTTTAATTACCATTCTTTTTTATCCTAAAGGAAAAGAAATCTTTCAAAAGATTCGCACTCGATTGAAAGAACGAGATAAGCAGAAAGAAAAAGAGAAAACAATGAAATTTATATTAGAAAACAAAGATGAAGTTATTTCCGCACTCGGATTAAATCAAGAAAACAAAAGTGCTTAACACGGTTCGCACCCGTGATTCTAAAACTCCTTACGTTCGCACCGTAAGGTTTTTTTTATATTTTTTAACCGTATAATAAATTCTACTATAATTATCAAATGAAAACAAGCGGTTTCCTAAGAAAAAACCGACTTTACTAAGTTATCATATCTCTTAATAAAAAATCAACGTTTTTCTAATTATAACTATAATCTTCTTAATATATATATAAAAATCCATAAAAATGATAAATAATTTTTATCTTAACCTTTTTTTAATGAATTTAAACTAAAATTCATAATCAAAATTTCTAAAATAATTTATTATACACTTCACCCATTTCTAAATATTATTCATTAAAAAATAAAAATTATTATACTAAAAATATAACATAACAATAGCAAGGAAATGCTTGTATGCTGATCTGTACTGCATTCCCTTATTCTATGTATACTATATTCTTATTCGCCTTTTTCTAACAGTAGAACCACGAATCTTGGCGAAGACCTTGGTTTTTGCCCTGTCCTGGGGTCCGTCCTCGCTTTTTATTCCACGGTTCCCTTGACCACGAGCCTCCGAACCCTCAAACTCCCAAAGCTAACCCCAGCGGGCAAAAACCGCCCTTCTGGGGCCACCCCTGGCGAGTTTGCATGAGGGTTCCCCTCATCGTCAAGGAACTTTCGCGGCATAAACGCCAGGACTCAGCGATTCCACATGCGTCGCCACCACGGTTCCTTCTTAATCTCTTGTACTTCTTCATTGTTTACTTGTTGTTCAGATGAATCTATTTCTAATATTGCTTGTTTTTCTTCTATCATAATTCTTTTTAAATCTTGAATCTCTCTCATCAAATACATAATTTGTTCATCTTTCTTATTTACTTGATCTTTCATTGCTTTTTCTAATTCTTCCGCAACTATTTTTCTCACTTCATCTAAGGTAAACATAGTCTGTTCAAATGTTTGTTTAGAAGTGTTTTCCTGAACAACTTCCATATCAACAGCAATATATTTTTTAAAACCTTCTTTGTCTAATACTTCTAGAATCTCTTTATGAGGGACATTCTTTTTATTTCGAAGTTTATTAATAAATTTTAAAACATCCACACATTCAGAAGAAATATAGTACTTATTTTTCTCCCCCTGTTTGAATAGAATAAATTCTTCATAAGTATTGCAATTTCGTTTAATTGTCATTGAAGATACACCAACTTGTTTTGCTATATCTTCGGCCGATAGCCAAATTAATTCATGTTTTTCCCTAATCATTGTTTAAATCACTCCTATCTAAACAAACAAACAGCATCTGAACAGGACTCATAAACATTATTATATCAGGTGTTTAGATGCTGTTCAGATAAATTCCTTGTTCAGATGAATACTTATTAAAACTATTTAAACAAACAGCCAAACAACTTCATAAATTCTGTTCCAAAATAGGGATCCCCTAAGCATTCCTATATACACATAAATTAACTTTTTGTTTTTTAACATACTAATTTTTGATCAAAAAACAAGACATTCTATAAAATTGGAAATTCTGAATCAAAAAAGAGAGAAGAGCATAAGGGGTTTTTGGGCCCAAATAGGGGTTGGGACTAGGCGGAGCCTAGCTTAAACGTGGGTACACGAAAATTCCCAGGATGTCCACTCACTGACGACACAAAACCCTCCAAATGTCCCCATTGTGTCCCTAGATGTAGACTCAGTGAGTACACAAAGTCCCTTTGATGTCTCCATATGAGTACTCACTAAGGACATGATATTTTTAATAAATTGCAATCAAACATTACTTTAAAATACTAAAAGAAAACAATTTGCATCAAATAAATATAAATCTTTAATCTAGAATCAAATAACAACAAAATACAAAATGCTATTTAGGAGCTTCAGAATCCTTTTTAAAGAATATAAATCTAAAACAATACTATTTGTCGTGAAAACGAAAATAAGCGCTTAAAAAGAAGAATAGACAGGTTTAAAAGAAGGTTTTCCTTTGCTTTTGGGGTTGAGGCTGGTTCGTCGTGTGGGGACGAGCCCCCACGTATTACGTATCTATCAATGTGGTAAGTGAAATTATTAAGCGAAGACACTAGCGGTTCGGCTCGTATAATAGCAATTCAAGCCGATGATCCCCAATAGTTGCTTTTGGATGTATCGGCTTGGTGATATCCAAACTCGAGCCGAAAAAAGTTCCGCAAGGATGTAGCAAAGCGGAAAGGGTGGAGATTTTCTGTAGCAAAGCGAAAGAAAATACAACCCGTTCCTTGCGGAACTTTTAGCTCCTTATATAGAGAGTGAGAAGGGACAAGCATAAAGAAGTATAAAAAAACCAGTAATATCAAGGGTTTATAGGACTTTTTATACTTATCAAATTTGATAAGTTTACTTATCAAATTTGATAAGTATAAAAATGTAAAAAAAAGACATCTAATTGATGTCTTTTAAAAAAATTTAATAGGTAAATCTTTTAATGGTTTAGCTCTCATAATTTTTATAAATTGTATCTTTAATCCTTCTTCAATATTATCCCGATCTCCAGCATATAAAATATGAGGATTGATAAATAATGCATAAGACTTTACATTGCTATTTTCTACAACACTTTCAGAACGAGCAATGATCCCTTTTGTATATAATGCCTTTACAACTCTACTCACCTTAGTCTCACTTGTCTCTAAAGACTTTGCTAATTCTCTTTGTGTAAGCGGTAATGGTTGTTTCTTTTTGGGATTGTCTACAATTGCATTAGATCCAAAACCTATAAAAGGAATCAAACTCATTAAAAACACAATTTCTTCATTTTTTAAATAAGATATACTTTGTAAATAACTCCAATTGTCTTGAATAATTTGAACAAATTTAGCTTTATTTTTTACTTTTCGCTCTGGAACTAATTTCATTCCTCTTAAATTAGCTTTTGATTGAAGTTCATTTGCTAAATACATCTCTTCTTCTGACAAGATCTTCGAATCCTCGATATCTCTCAATCTTGCATTTTTTTCAGCTTGTTTTAAATTGATAGTATTTGTCATAACTTTTCTCCTCATTCCTAGTATTTACAACTAGTACGGAGACTCTTTTTATGCTATTATGTAATTAGAATTTTATAAGAATAAAAAAGCCTCTCATTATAGTTGTTTCTCGACAATTCAATTATATCATGATTGGCTTTTTTTGTTGTAACTAAAAGAAAAAGGACCCTATATATAGGACCCTTTTTTATTATTCTTGTAACCAAAAGCAAAGTAGCAATTAAGTATAAAAAATTCTAAAAGAGAAAAGGGCAAGCTACGGGTTTGTCATGACAAACCCTAAAAACTACGTTTTTGACTTGGTAGGAAATTCCTACAACCTGTACCGTTTTTTAGGTCTCAAAATTTCATTTCCTCGTCCTAAAACGGTTGTCGCTTCGCTCGATTTTCTATCTTTTCGAAAGTAAACTTTTGAATAAAAATTTACATTAAAAAGAAGCATAGAAAAACATTCTATTCTATACTTCTTTTTTTATAAACAACTCAATTCCCTTTAATTATTGACTTAAATTCACCAATAATAGAGCTAATCATTTTTTTAAAACTATCATAAAATATAGGCAATAAAATTCCTAATCCAAAGACTAATGATGATTTTATACATATCCCTACAAATATTAAGATAAAACTTATATAGAAACTAACGTAATTTTTATCATCAATCTTTATTTTTTTTTTGAAACTATCATTTCCCTTTATCAGATCATCTAGTGTTACATTGTAAAACTCACTAAGAATAATCAAATTATCAATATCAGGATAACTTTTATCATTCTCCCATTTATAAACAGCTTGTCTAGTTACTCCAATTTTTTTCGCTACATCTTCTTGGGAAAGATTTTGTGATTCACGAAACTTTTTTAATTGTTGACCTAAACTCATCCCCTTCACCTCTTAAAAAATTATTACACATAAAACAATAAAAAATAAAGAAACTATCAGTTCTATACATGTAAACCAATAGTTCACAATGGGGTACCGCCAACATTTCGGAAAAAACCCACGCTAAGCAAAAAATAAAATAAGCTGTCCATATGGGCAGCTTATTTACATAATTATCGTTATCAGAAGTTCATTATTTACAGGTTAAACTCATTGAAATTTGTCGATCTACAAAGCCAAATTCTTTATATAATTCTCTTGCAAAGTTCTTTGCATGAACATTTAATCGTATTTCTTTATGTCCTTTTAAAGACAATTCATCTATACCTGCCTTCATCAATTTCTTTGAAAGTTTTTGACCACGATACTCTGGTAAAATGTATAATTCGTAAATGAATCCTACACTCTCTTGTGAAAAATAATCTTTACCACTGCCAATTAGAATCCATCCTTTTAAGTCGTCATCATCTTTGGATACTAGGTAGTATGCTCCTTGTTCTAATGTTGTTTGTACAATCTCTTTTACTCGTTCTTGTGTAGGTTTAAAGGTCTTGGCCGTTCCTTCGTATAGAGCATTATCTGATTTTGCTAGAATTTCATTCAGATCATTTTTACTAGCTTGCTTAATCATATTTCCCCTCCTTTTTTTACATAACGCACGTTAGCGGAAGTCAAAATGTTACGTTACAATGATTACAATAGGGGGCAAAATTTCCTCTCCTAATTTTCCTACCGCATTTTGGACAAGTTACCACTCGACTTTCACTTGTTTGAAGTTCTATCTTACTTATTGCTATTACTCGTAAGGCAGCCATCCCTCCTATTAGAAGAAGCGTAATGAGCATTTCCATTTTTCTTGTTCTCCTTTCTTTTCATTACAGTTACCTCTAATTATTTTCTAAGAGGTTTTGTGATTTTACATTTTTCCGATGCTTACGCAGATGTAACGAACCCATCAATAAATTGCTTAGACTTAATGCTATGAGTACCCATGTAATTGCTTTTCTTATACCTTCTACATATTGTCCATACGCAACTTATCCAGAAGCCACGGCTAGCATGAAACATGAAATACTCATCCATAAATGATTGACCTGTCTTTTCATGATGAAATCTCCACCTTTTTTCCTTATTGTACCATTTCGAAAAAGTGATGTGCGGTGTTTTTTGGATTGTATATTCCATACAAGTATAGTTAACATAACGTCCTATTATCGGTAGCAATAAGTAAAGGAAGAACCCTACTCTCACAAGGGAACCTCCTTTTTTTGTTCTATCAATCTATGCAATTTTTTATACATTCCTATTATAGTGCGGTTTTAGGTTTATTGTTTGTTATTGGATTAGCCAAAAAGCTGTATAAAATCTTGCATGCTCTTAGCATGGTTTTTTCCAAAATGCTAGCGGTACCCCAATAATAAAAACCACAGCAATCGCTGTGGTTTTTACCAAAACTATGTTGTAAATGCTCCTAGCATTATATGTTGGATTTCAATTATAAGTTCCAATGTAAACTTTAGTATATTAGTTTACATTCAAATCCCCTTAAATATTGACTTCTCACCAAATCCCCTGATATCCTCAATTTACACAACAAAAGTATACATTCAAAACACTATAAATAAAGAGGTCAAAAATCCATGAACAAAAAACCACATCTCATTGATGTCCAACCCATTCGTAGCAAAGAACAGATTGAAGATATGAAATGGGCTCTGAAACGTCATTGTTCAAAAAGAGACTATATTCTCTTTCTTGTTGGAATTCATACCGGACTACGTGTCAGTGATCTACTCCAACTAGAAACACAAACCATAGTAAAACTAAAACGAAAAAAGAGAAAAGAATTTAAGATCAAAGAAGGAAAAACGAAAAAAGAACGCATGATTAATCTTACTTCTATTTTTGATGAAGTCTATTCGTATGCCCAAACCCTAGAAAATACCTGGTTATTCCCTTCCCGAAAAGGAGATCAGCCCATTAGTAAAATCCAGGCTTATCGACAATTGCAAAAAGCCGGAGATTTTGCCGGTATAGAATCTATCGGAACACACACTATGCGAAAAACCTTCGGTTATTGGTTCTATAAACAAACAAAAGATGTAGCCATGTTGCAAGAAATACTCAACCACAGTACTCCACAAATCACACTTAAATATATTGGTATTAACAAAGAAGAAAAAGACAATATACTAGATACATTCTTTATTTAATTTAAATATAAAAATTTCTTTAATAAAAAAGCATTGATTTTAAAATCAATGCTTTTTCACTAACTCAAAAAAAAAAAAAAACTACTTTAATCCGAATATTTTTTCGTGGTGCCTTTTCGTCTTATAGTGTACTCTATGTTATTCCGTCTAGTTAAACGTATTAGTATAGTTTGCACGAATAATAAAGATGTTTTTATAACATTAAAAAACTACAATTGTGACATTTTATTGCTCGGAAACGCATTTTTATAACATCAAATTTCGTGTTAAGCTGATTTCAGTAAAAGAAAATACG
>NZ_JBFUIV010000045.1:0-8922 GCF_056401715.1 Bacillus sp. P4_E1 | reverse complement strand
ATGATCAGGTTGATAGGTTCGAGGTGGAAGCATGGTGACATGTGGAGCTGACGAATACTAATAGATCGAGGACTTAACCATATAATATGAAGCTAATGTTATCTAGTTTTGAAGGAATATACCTTCATCAGTTTGGTGATGATGGCAGAGAGGTCACACCCGTTCCCATACCGAACACGGAAGTTAAGCTCTCTAGCGCCGATGGTAGTTGGGACCTTGTCCCTGTGAGAGTAGGACGTCGCCAAGCAATTTTAAGACGAGTCAGAATGACTCGTCTTTTTTGTATGCTTTCATACCTCTGTTAATTGCCTGCTTAACTCCTTCTAAATAGGCGAATCCATGCCTTTTATCTGGTTCTAAGTAAGTACCTTCTGCCCATTCATTCCACGCATTAATAAATAAAAACTCGCTGTTGTAAAGAGAATAGGTACGCTGGATTTGTTTGCTTAAATATATCGTGAACTTCCTAGGGGTAGAACCTAGGAAGATGCTGCTATTTAAGTCTTTGCGGCGTGCTGTATTGTCCCAGTCAACAAAGGCACCAGGAAATGTTTTTTTTTCTGGAGGAGATCGCTTTAGTATATACATCCACACTTTATCATAATCCCAAGCGTTTATTTGTTTACCAGACTCATATATTGTCTTATTTATGTCTGAAGAGCTATCATGAGCAATTGTATAAAAAGGCTCGAATTGAATGCTAGCATCAAATCCATTTATATTAGGAAGTGGAAAGCTGTTTAATGTTTCTGCAAAGTATATACCTTTCAAACCATTTTCTTGTGCGAGTGTATTCCAATAATGAAGCATTTGTTCACAATGAGGGATATGCCCAGGGCGATAAATAATGAATAGTGGTTTATCGTCTATACGGATATATCTCTCATCTTGGAAAGCTTGCAATAAATACTCAAAGTGTTCTTTCCAATCCGATAATTCTCCATAATTTTGAGGCATTAATATGTGACTATCAAGACCATCCCAAGTTTTTGTCCACGGTTCATTTGCCCAAGAAAGGCAAAATGGAAAATCTGGTTCCTTCATCTTAAGTACCTCATTAAAGGGTGCCTCCAATAGCCTCTTCCCTTTAAACCAGTAATGGTAATAACAAAAACCATATATGCCATGTGCTTTGGCGATTTCTGCTTGCCATTTTCTTACGGATGGGGTGGTTAAGTCATAATAAAAATCTTGATAAGGTTCTCTAGGTTGGTAATGTCCTGAAAATAAAGGTCGTGCACTTTTAGTATTTGTCCATTCAGTAAACCCTTTCCCCCACCATCGGTCATTTTCTTTTATTTGATGAAACTGTGGTAAGTAAAAAGCGATTATTTTCAAAATATATCCCCCTTATGTTCTTCGTAGTTCAAGTGGTGGGAAGTTACTTTTGATTTTTCGAATCTAGTTAAAACATGAGATATGTTATTTACTTACTGTGTTTATGCTGCATAATGAATTCTTTTGTGCAGTTTGCTTGATATGGAAATCTTTGATGATTTAATATATACGGCTGAGATACAAAGTGATCTTCATTATACAATGAGCGAAAAGAGTTAATCTTTTTGGAGAACAAATAGAGCTTGGGGTAACCGGTTTGTATCATCAAAAAAGTCCCGTAGCTTTAAATACTTCTCATAGTGGTTTTTAATATAAGTTCTAGGTATAACGGTTTCCCCATAGAAGCTACTGTTTCTAACGTCTCCAGCTCCCGTAGGGCTGTGGATAAAATTGCCGCTTTCATAATCCGAGATGGCACGATTTATATCTGGAAAAGCTTGAGATAAAGTTTTATGCCACCCAGTTTGAATTAATTCAGGGTGTTCCTTAAATTGTTGACAGAAATCGAGAAAATAGCGTGCTTGTGTTGTTGCGATGAAGATTCCACCTGGACGAAGAATTCTTGAAAACTCCTTTATCCAATTTTCTGCTGTTTCTTCGGATAAATGTGAGAATACAGAATAAGCGAATATGATATCTAATGAATTGTCATTAATAAATTCTACAGGAGGTTGTGGGGGAGCTATTTTATACCTGCCTCTTCCTAACGTTTCGTTGCAAAGGTTAATCATTACAGGATCTACATCAATACCAAGTAAATTTTTATGGCGAACATCTTTGAAAAAGAAGCGTATGATTCTTCCCCATCCGCAACCAAAGTCTAAAATTTTCCGTTCTTTATTCAAGGGAACGCCTAAATTATGGGCATATGTTTTTACAAGGCTATAAAACAAATATGCTTCATAAAGAGCATGTTCATAGGAAGCACCTACAAACTGTTGTTGAATTTCTTCGGAGGGGAACATAGGTACTGGGATGCCATTTATCTTTGTTTGTGAGCAACTTTGTATAAATAGATTAAGAAGTTCAACATCAGAAAGCGGGCTAACAAGGTTATCAAAATCACTTCCTAACTTAAAGTTATTCATTTGTTAACCTCCAAATTATATAGTGCCTAAAAATCATTTTCGTGTTTTTCACTAATAAAAACATGTAGAAATTCAGCATCTAACCCCAGTGATCTATCCTTTTGTAAATAAACAATGGTATACATATTTGCATGTGTATAAATATATTCAATCATATCTTGACCCCAATCAAATGTTACTAAAGACCCGTTCTCATCAATAGGATTACCATGATAAATTGGCTCCTCAATATATTCGATGCCTTCTTTATTGATTCTTGCTCTTTGTAAAGTCTTTGTGAGTGTATGATACCAAGGGACAGTAAACACATGAGCACCGCCAGGCTTTAATACACGCTCTATTTCTTTAAAGGCTTTGTTTGGCTCCATTACATGTTCAAAGACATCTTGAGTAATGAATAAATCAAAAGATTCATTTTGAAAAGTCATGTCTTCTAAGTTCTCGCATCTAATCCCTTGAAAGTATTGGCCGAGAGGGTAGTTTTTAAAGTATTGAGAGTATGTATAGTTTTTGCAGTTTTTTATTAGTAGTTGAGTTGTAATTCCTCCAGGAGAGGATTCGTGGATATGATAGGAACCCCATTTTGGAAAAAATGTATTTAAAACATGGATTAGAGCGCGCTGCCTTGGTATAGAGTGGCATGTAGAACATAAGTAGTGATCTCTAAGCCAATCATTATGCTCTATAAATGTAGCTTTCTTCTCACAAATAACGCAATATCCATTATTGTGCTTCAAATTACCTTCCACATGACATCACTCCTGTGTAAAAAAATGCATATGACACACACGTCAACAATCAGCGAAATCAAAGAGAGTGGGTGGAAATTAGGGAACTCATAAAAGTGAGATTGGTAGAATGGAATAATTAGCGGGAGAGAACCCCACGCTAATTAAAGTTTCACTTTATGCTATGCGATACATTCGCTTTTATTCATTGAAGAATGTATCGACTTAGAATATCCCTTTTGTGTACGGATACATTTCAAAGTCTTGTGCATATATTTCTGTAACTAAATCCATGGTTTCTTTATCATAAAAGCTTTCATATGTTGGAAAGCGGGGGAAGGATGCATCTGTAATGCTAAGTTCTGCATAGCTTCCCGTATAAAGCATCTTATGAGCACGATGATGATCTGAATTTATAAGAAGCGCTAAATTTGATTTAGTCAAATCGTACGTGTGTTCTATCTTGGTGATTTGTGTATTAAAATCTTCTAAAGGAATATAGTATTGGATGAAGTTTTCTTCACCTGGGACGTATTGCTGACTAAAATGTATATCTATTGCTAGGGAATTGGAATCGAATGCTTGAACGTAATATAAAAATTGTTTAAATGATATTCCTTGATTACTATATTTGTCATTATAAAAATAATGCCGGATACTTTCCCATTGAGGGCTAGCATATGGATTGTCAGCAAGCAATAAAAAGGAGCTGACGGCCCTTGTATAGGGATTCCGTACAAGTTTACAAACATCTTTTTTTGCTGTGAGAAGCCCATTTTGTAACTCTGGTATGTAGTTGGTGTTGTTTTTATACACCCAGAATTCATAGTAATGAATAAAGTCATGGTATTTCTTTGCTTCAGTAAATAATCCAATTTGAAAAAAGAACCAATTAGCTAAAGTAGTACATCCGCTTCTATGGCTCCAAAATAGTATAAGTGGAAAGTCTTTATGGAAATGTGGGATTCGATCTTTATGTAGGATTACATGATTTAAAAGCTCTTGATTTACATTCTTCATACATGTAGTGCTCCTTTTTGAAAGTTTTATTTATGGAGAAGGTTTTTAAATAGAATAAACGAGAATATGAGAAGGCAAGTTTTTACTAATCCAATATATTCATGGGAATGAGTAAATATTATGAGTGTTTTTGCGGTCATCTTAAATAAGGTATCGATTCTAAAAGGAAAATATAAAATAAAGATAATGAAAATTTATAAGGGGCATACAATTATAAGAGAATGAATAATAGAGGTGACCAAGTTCGTTTATTTGTATTTCTAGGTGTGATAAGCAAAAATCTTATTACTAGAGAGGATATTATGAGGAAGAATAATTATTTAATAGTAGGTGGAAATAGTTTCATTGGTATAAACCTCGCATTAGGTTTATTGAAACAAGGTCAAAATGTAAAAGTATTTTCCAGACATATAAATAATTTCCCTCAAAATATTATAAGTGAGGTTGAATTTATTAAAGGTGATTTAGCGAATGTTAAAGATATATATAAAGCTTTAGTGAGTGTGGATATTATTATTTATTTAGCTGCAACGTCTAATGTAGCAACTTCAATTGATGATGTTTTCGGAGATATAAACAGTAGCTTTTTTTTTCTTAACTTCATGGAAAGTGTTAAAAATTTTCCTGTTAAAAAAATTGTATTAGCATCTTCTGGAGGAACGGTTTATGGTGAACCGGAATATTTACCTATTGATGAGGAACATCCATTAAAACCACTTTCTCCTTATGGAATAACAAAAGTATCGCTTGAAAATTACTTGTACTTTTATAAGAAAAAATACGGAATTGACTATGTTGTATGCAGATATTCTAATCCATATGGAAAATATCAAAATCCTTTAAAGAAAGTTGGGGCAATAAATTGTTTTTTGTATCAGCATCTCAGTAATGAAAAGATTAATATATATGGGAATCCACAAGAGATTATTCGAGATTATATTTATATCGATGATTTAGTTGAAATCACTATACAACTATCACAATTAAATCGTTTGAAATCTTGTGTGTATAACATAGGGAGCGGCAAGGGTCTCTCTTTAAAACGAATTATAGTAGAATTGGAGAAATTAACGGAAAGAAAAGTGGACTTTACCTGCTATAAACAAAGGCAAGAAAATGTTCAAAAAATCATTTTAAATATAGATAGAGTAAGACGAGAATGTAATTGGGAACCGAAAATAGATTTCAAAAGTGGAATTAGATTAAATAAGCTATGGATTGAAGAGTTCTTATATAGTAAAAAATAATAAGCCATGCCCTACTTTTGTATCAGTAGAGCGTGGTTTATTATTTTATTTCTTTTTTTATTACCCAAAGGTCTTGATGTTCCCACCAAAAACCTTCAGTGTATTTTTTGATGACAGGGTTATAGGGTAATAATTTAATTTTGTCACATACGTAAGAGGGACTAACGATCGTTTGCCCATATTGATGAACATCTAAATCCAATTGTTCACTAGAAGGGAGAAACCAATAACCCTGTTTATTTAAATCTGGAAAGCTGAAGTACTTTTTACTTTGATAACCGTGAGTTGTGAAAATGAGTAAGCCTTCAGGAGAAACAGCATTATACAATGTTTGAAGCCAACGAAACCAAGTTGTATCAGGCATATGAGAAAAAAAGGATAGACAAAAGACGATATCATACGTAGACGAGGCCAATTTTACTTGTTCAGGTTCAGGGTGAGATAAGATAGAAGAAGTATTTAATGTGTTTTCAATAAAAGTAATAGCCTCTTCATGTATATCACAGGTAGTTATACTTAAGTTCGTTTGTGGGTTTAATAAATGACGTGTTACGCAGCCATATCCGGATGCGAATTCTAATAATTTAATTGGAGTGTCTATAGGGGGATAAAAGGAAGTAATTAAATCTAAGAGTGTTTCTGCGGATTTTCTCCCATCTTGAAAATAATAATCTATCGCTTCTTTTTTAGATGGGAAGACTGGATTAGTGACAAGGAATTGAAAGATATGATCCTCTGGATGGATACTTGCATTTACATTGTAGTTGTGTGCAATTTGAGAAAGCAAATCTTTATTTGCTTCTATAAATTCTTTCAAAGAGTAACCCCCCTTAAATGATAGTAACGTTTTACAAGAGATACTGATGGCGAATAAAATATATCATTAAATCTTCAAATATGCTTTAAGGTACTTTCTATATGTGTACATTTTCTTTTTTGAAATGTCGTCGATAGTAAAGGTTTCTTTAATGAAATTCTGCATTTGTACAACTTCACTGTAATGGGAATATGAATCTTCTGTTCTCGTTACGCTATTTGTATGTCGTCTATGATAGTTTAGCGGTTTTGGATTGAAATAAATGTTTCCCTCTTTAAGAATAGAAACATAGAAAAACCAATCACCAGCTACTTTAAACTTTTCTAATTGTTTTTCTGTTGTTTTTATATCTATATTTTTAAAAACTACACTTGAGACATTAGGTATGGTGTTTTTGATAAGTAATGTATCTTGTATTTCATCTATCCCTTTTCGGAAATAAGAACTTTTCCATTTTTCTTTATCAATATCATTTGTGTAATCTAAATAATGATTGGCTAGGATATTTCCTTGTTCATCTATTTGTTTTGATTGTGTGTAGCTTAAGGTAACATCACCATTTATATGAAACCCTTGTATTACTTCTTCTAAAAATGTCTGATCACATAAGTCATCGGCCTCTGCAATCCAAATATAATCACCGGTTGCTGCAGAGATGCCTTTTATCCATTGTTTAAATACAGAACCAAAGTTTTTATCATTAATAATCTGCTGAACTTTTAGGTGGGGCTTATTTTCGTTTGAGAGCACCTGTTCAAATATAGATATGCTATTGTCAGTAGAGGCATCGTCTAGGAAAATTAGTTCGTAAAGGGGATAGGTTTGGTTTAATATGGATTTAACTCGGTCAGATAAGTATTTTTCGTAATTATAGTTCGGTATGATTACGCTTATTTTTTTGTAATTATGATCAAGTAGGTTTAACAGTTGATAAATGTAATGAAGAAAGTTGAAATCTTTTTCAATAAGCTCTTGGCCAAAGCGCCCTTTTTGTAATCGTAATTCTTCATCTCCAATAAATTCATATATTCTTTCCAGCACCTGCGGTAAATTTAAAAAGTCTACTAAGGCGCCAGTTTGTTCCGTAACAACATCTTCAAAACCTCCAGCGTTTTTAAACCCTATAACAGGGACTTTTGTATCTAATGCTTCTAAAACAACGTTTGGAAAAGGATCTTCTCTTGAAGTTAATAAATATAAATCAGCCCCGGCGTTATATAAACCGATATCTGGAGTAGGCTCAACTAATGTGAAATGTGCTGTATATCTTGGGGATAGCGTGTTAAAGAAATGAACATCTGTTCTCCCGACCCAGATAAAATGAATATTCGTATGAACCTTTCTTACTGAGTAAGCAATAAGTGAGAATAAATCTATCCCTTTCCGATGATCAGCGAAACCGACTCCTAAAATGATTTTGCTATCTAGAGGCAGGTTGTGTTTTTTTCGTAATTCGCTTCTAGCTTTTGCAATATTGTTCTTATAAGGATTGTGGTTAAACAAGCCTTGAGGGAGGATGTGACATTTTTGATGATCTAATTGGGTGATTGTACGGAATTTGTCATACACGTACTGTGAAGGGAAGACAATTTTGTAAGCAAACTGGGCAATGTTTCTAGCTTTCCCCTCGGCAGAGTACTGTTGTATTAAATGCGGCAATTCATGTATTAATGAAATAACTTTTATATTGTGTTTAGCTAGCAATGCAACTATATCACCACTTATGACGGTACTACATATGGCGATGGTATAGTCTTGTGATAGTAACTTCTTTATTAATAATTCGACCCTTTTTTCTGTTGGGTAGTCTACCTCTAGGCAATAAACAGGACCATACTTTTGAAAATCGTGGATTAAAATGCCCGTTCCAATAGAAATAATGGCGACGGAGTAATGAAAGTTTTCTTTAAGAGCTTTAATAGTATGTAAAGAAAGCAGCTGTGCTCCGTGGAAATGGGCATCATGGGATACATAAATGATCTTCTTATTAACATGCATTTCATAACGCCTCCTAAGTTAATTAGATTTTTAGTAAATGCATGGTGTATTTATAATTCCTAGAGAGAAGTGGTAGGAGATAATTGTGAATGCAGCTGGAATGTACTCAAATAAAAAGTGCTACCTTTAATATATATTTGTTTGGCTTGCTATTCATTCTTTAGAAAGGTGTAAGTAAGAAAGTGTAAACTGTCGATTATGAAAGTGATTGCACCAGTTTATTAATCTCTAGGAACGGAGTATAAATGAAGAAGGTTCAATACCCTTTAGAATTTATAAAATAAAAAGGATAAAAAGTATTGACGATTAGGATATAGAGGTGTAATATAGAACAAGTCGCCGATGCAATAACGCAGAACGCGGCAAACAAAATGAAAAACCTAGTTGACATTAACTAACGAAGATGTTAACATAAGGGAGTCGCAAATGAGCGGCARACAAGTTCTTTGAAAACTGAACGAAACAAACAACGTGAACGTCAATTTTTATTTTTAGATGCTAGACAAACTAACTTTATTGGAGAGTTTGATCCTGGCTCAGGATGAACGCTGGCGGCGTGCCTAATACATGCAAGTCGAGCGAATGGATTAAGAGCTTGCTCTTATGAAGTTAGCGGCGGACGGGTGAGTAACACGTGGGTAACCTACCCATAAGACTGGGATAACTCCGGGAAACCGGGGCTAATA
>NZ_JBFUIV010000044.1:0-11517 GCF_056401715.1 Bacillus sp. P4_E1 | reverse complement strand
ATATAAGGAAAATATATTGAATYATTATACATTTAAAAACCACCTCTTTCTTTTTAAAACCCTCCAAATTATTAATATGTAATGTTGTTCGTATAGGAAGCTTATTCGCTTCCTATACGAACAATATTTTAAACAGGAAAGTATACCTATACCCTTTGTTTTTCGGTATGGGGTAAAGTGGAGCGAGGGGCTAGCCTCTCCTAATGCCATAAAAAAATAAAGAGTGAGAGGAATTCATCACACCTGAAAATTATCTAAAATTAAAAGATTCAGTTCCTACTTTTTTATACTTTTTTTTTGCACCAGAACCTTTATTTTCGTCTATTCCTTTTCTGGCCAAATTTTCGCGTTTGGTTCTAATAACCACTTGTGTTCTTCCTCCATGATACGATCATTCCATGGGTTATTCTCTAGATGTCGAATCATCCAACAAAAATACATTGCATATCCAGGCGCTGTTGCTTGTGGATGGTCTAGCTCACCCGGAATTGTAATGAAGCTAGTTGGCTTAAGCTAACATGTTTGCTACTATAGCTGATAGTAAAATTAAAATTGGACTCTTTTTAAAAATAAATTGAAACCGACTGTTATAAAAAGGGTTAAGTCCATCCAATTCTAGTCTTTTTTAAAACGTTAAATGTTATATACTGTAACTTAAAATTCATTAATATAAATTTTTAAAACGCGCTTCAATTTTATCTGGCGTCATTACCCCACCACCAATAGGGATAATTTGATTATCCTTTTGTAAAAGTAATGAAGGATAACTATTAACACCAAGCTGTCGAACTTTATTGAAGTYGTTTTGGGCATCTATTATTGTTTCTTGAGAGTTTAAACGTTCTAATACTTGTTTAGAATTCAGACCAAGCTCAATTGCAATCTTACGATATGTTTCAGGATCACTCAGACTTTGGCCCTCATAATAAAACGCTTTTTGCATAGCCGAAGTGAATTCTAACAAACGGTCTGGTGCTAATGAGCGTAAAGCTGAAAAGCCAATTGCAGCATCTTTCGAATTCATTTTAAAAGTACCTTCTTCCACCAATTTTTGATATGAAGGACCAAATTCTGCACCTGTAAGTTGATTAATTCTTTTATTCCCCTCTTCTATATATGAGAAATTTTTCATTGGTAAATCATCTAAAAATAATCCTCCACATAAAACTGTTAACGGCACTTCAGTGTGGTTTTTGTAAAATCCTTTAATACTTTCTGAAAAGCCATAGCACCATCCACAATAGGCGTCCCATACGTAAATAAGGTTATCTTGTTTTGTCTCCATTTAAATCTCCTACCTTTATTTTTATTATCTAGCTCAGCTAACTTTTTGGTTTATATAAGTACATCTTTTTATACCTTGTTCTTTTTGGGATACCTTACTATATTCCCCAAAAACTAATATTTCCAAAGAAAGATTAACCAAGGTTTTTAACAAAAGATTACGTTGCACATTATTGCCCCGTATCAGAAAATACTAAAGTTGGGATTATACATTAATTTGAATGCATTAGTAACTTTCTACACCGGGTGGCAACGTGTGGACCACCATCCTTAATTAAATATATAAATCATATTTTTATTTTAAGCAGTAATTAGTTGTAACTGATTCGATTACAACCTTATGTAACTATATTAGTTACAACTATAGTAGAAGTCAATTCTTTTTTAACAAAAACAATAAATTTCTACCCTAACGCTTTTAGAATTCTATTATTAAAAACTGGCTTCTTGTTCTTAAATTTGTTAAAAAGCTTAGTAATTCCCTAAAAACATCACTAGTAAATATGGAACAACAAATTCAAGATAATTTACAAAACAAATAATATAAGTACCTCTTTCATGACTTACCGACAGAGTACCAGTTCTAGTAGATAGTTTTTTTCAAAGCATTACTTTTACTATTTGGGGATTTATGCTTTTCTTAGCTTGATTGCTGTATAATGATAATAAAGTTATTGAATTTTGATTATTAAAAGCTAAGAGCCTTACTACATTCTACGTAGCAAGGCTCTTTAAAGTTGTTTCAAATTACATCCATCTGTTTATATAATACTTAAAAAATGAATAATAAAGTTGTTTACTTCTTATTGAACTAACGCATCTGTTCTTTTAAGTGTAACTCTCCACAATTACTTGATATTATATAGGTGAATAGAAAGATAAATTAAAATTAAGTTTCGTAGTTGTAAAAGGAGGTTATTTATATTATTCACTTATAATTTTCCAAAAAGGAGAGTTTATGAAAAAGATTATTGTTTTTGTATTAACGATATTTATATTATTCTCAGGATTCACAACACAAAGTTATGCGTTGTCAGATTCGCAATCTGCGGCAATACAAGCGTTGCTAGATGATGCCTGTCGTATATCAGGTGTGCCGGGAATGTCAATCTCAATACTTGCTGATGATGAAGTGTTCTACTTTTCTTCAGGGTATGCAGACCGTGAAAAGGGGTTGTCTGCAAGTGAAAATACACTCTATGAGTTAGCCTCGGTCAGTAAAGCTTTTACCGGTATGGGTATTATGTTGTTGGAAGAGCAAGGGTTGCTCTCAATGACTGATCCTGTTCAAAAATATTTACCTTGGTTTACGTTAAAGTATCAGGGGAAACCTGTTGATATGCAAAGTCTTACACTAAATAACTTTCTTCACCATACCAGTGGTCTAACAAATATTAGGCATCTTCAAAATATTCCACAAGGCAATACACCGGATATGTTGCAAAAAACTGTGGAAATGCTCGTGGATGCTGAATTGGCGTTCCCTCCCGGTGAACAGTATAACTATGGAACCGTTAATTATGACGTATTGGGTTTGGTTATTGAGATTGTGTCGCGACAAAGCTATGAAGACTTTATGAAGGAACAGGTATTTCAGCCGTTAGGTCTTCACCAGACGTATGTTTATAAAGAAGCTGCTCAAGTCACTGGACAGTTGGCACAGGGCTACCGTTCTTCCTTTTTTATGACAACTCCATTTAAAGCTCCGGATTATGCTGGGAATAAACCCGCAGGCTACATCATTTCTAATACAAAAGATATGGCGCGTTGGATGGGCATACAGATGGGGATCGTGCAGGACATACCCGAAATATTTCACATGGTTATCGAAAAATCACATAGGGGTGATATGTCTGTTTCGGCTGTCAACGGTATGTATTATGCGGCAGGCTGGTCCGTAAACGCCGAACAAACGATTATAGAACACACTGGGGGCAATCCAAATTTCAGAACCGAAGTAGTCATACTGCCAAATGAACGAACAGCCGTCTCCTTGCTGAGCAACGGCGCAAATACCAATACAAACATGGTACTAAAAGTTAAAGATATATTAGAAGGCAATCTAACTCAGTCATATGAAATAAGCGGCACACAGCTTTTGGATATCATTTTGTCGTCTATCACAATTATTCTTTGCCTATTGGCCGTTTTGCTATTTATCTTAGGATTACGCAGAAGGAGAACGAATGAGCGGCAGCCAATGACAAAAAAGAGAATAACCGTAACAGTTATTTTCCTGACCGCTACGATTGCCCTGGGTATACTGTGCTGTGCTTTTGATTGGTCAACAATACTTATGTGGCAAACATATAGTGTTCTTACAGCTTTGATTTCGTCAGCATTATTAACAGCAAGCATTACATGGTTTGTATACACTCACCGATAAAATACCCCGCTCCCAAGATAAGCATAATGTTAAGTAATTATATTTCAATTTATCGGTATGCTTAATTTGAAAAACATAAGACACTTCGGTGTCTTTTTTAATATCATCGACAATTTTCCCAGTCAAACCTAATTACTATTGCTTCCACTAACCTGCTCCGTTCGTGGAATAAGGATTTTTAAACAACTATATTATTTTTCAAATGACTTTATTGTAAATTAAACAACTTTATTATTTCTGCACAATTGCAGCGTGGGGATTTCCGTATTCAATGTATATGGATACCTATAAAAATACAAAAGCAAAAAAAGAGAGTCGTTATTTACTCTCTTAAACGCTCTACGACTTTTGGCTATTTTTTTMTTCTATTTATAAATTAAATGTTAGTTTTACAAAACATTCAAAATGTTAAACTTACAAAAGCCATTAATATCATGCGCAAATGCTGATATCAATGGCTTTTGGTATAGATATGTTGTAATCATTCTTTTAAATTATTAAAAGGCATAAGCTCAGTTTTACTTTTTACCAGTATTATGCTCTTACATTTATCTTTCTTGTCCATCTGTTTGATTGGCTTGGAACTCCATTTTTAGCGCAATACTATCCCCTTGGAACACGTTTTGATCTGTTCCGTTGTCTTCAAATATAAACTTTATCCAAAACCAATCCATTTTCCCAGGTTTTAATCCTCCTGTTTCAGTCCACTTAGAATGAAATACTTTTTTGGAGGCAATCTCTGGGCTTTGTGATTTTAGTTCTGCAAGAGTTGTCTCGTATRCAGGGCTTTTTGCAGGATCCCAATCCCAAAGAAATTGTACTTTAATATGTTTACCKAAATCTTCTGTAGTGTTATTTTGTTTTAAATCGTTTACAGTATAGTCTATTTTCATCATGATATCTTTAATATCTAATGTACCACTATTTTTTAAATTGAATTTCTTTAATATTTTGTCCCCWGGTTTTAAATTTTCTAAGTTAAGTGAAGTAGTTGGYTGCATAGCTAAATCCAATGTACCTGCAGCAAATGAATTATTTGTCACCACTTGATCGCTAAAATATGCATATGTTCCCCCACCAATTAAAGATAAACCCAGAGCGGCTGAAACCACTCCAACACCTAATTTCTTTTTCAATGACATTTTTTGTTCCTCCCATATCATTTTTATAATCTTTCTCCCTAATCAACCGAAAAGGTCCCCTTAATACAGATATACCATGAATTGTTAAAAAATTATATTAAAAGCAGTAAATTCCTTATTGAGAAAATTTTGTTATTATCTATCTTCTGTAAATGAAACGTCCCAAAACTAGAAAAATTGGATTTATAATGATCAAAACCTATACCAAAAACGAATTAATATTAACTGCCCTTTATAATTAGAATTATTTATTTCTTCAGGAGTATTCTAACACTTCAAAAGGTACGTATACCTTTTGATCTTTTCTAATAATGTTTTCAAGAAAAGAGTGGCTGTACTTTTGTGCAGCTACTTTTATATGCAATAAATCAGTAAAAGATATTCGAGCTGCAATAAATGCCCCTTTTATACTTTGGCTTCCTCGAATTTAATAGCACTTTATCGCATGCCCTATCAGGGGTACCGCCACATGCCAATCAACTTAAGAATTCAGAATTACCCCAAAACAAAAAAATGAGCTTTTTTGCTACAAGTTAGCACAAAATTTCGTTCTGGGGGTATTTACTTTTCTTAGCTTGATAGCGATGTGGTACTACCCCTTACAAGACAGAATTATCAATCACTGAGTATTAATATTCTATAATTGAGTAACAGCTCCAAAACTGATTTTCAATAGAAAAAAAGGGTTACAAATTCAATTGTGGCCCTTTTTCCAAGTGTTTTTGTTTTATGCGATTCCTATAATGATTATAAGAGTGAAGTATGGTTCGAAATAGCGCTGATTATATGAACCCAATCGTCGCAATGAATCTCGTGCCCCGATCCTTCGGTTAGTAATACAGCATGGGGAATTCCATTAACAAGAGCAAGACCATGCTCGTATGGAAGCACTGTATCTTCTGTACCGTGGATAACCAAAGTAGGTATATTAATTTCTTTTAACTTCCCCTCATAAGAATCATCGCCTTTAAGAAGTGAGTGATTAAACATACTGAGTAGGTTATTTGCTCGTTTTATTTCTTTTTCTACCTGCTTATAAGCCCTCTTCTCATCGAACTTATGCTTTGAACCACAGAGTAACACTGATCCTGTAACCAAGTAATTTGCAACAGATTCTTCATCCGACCAATTTAGTTTGGCCCCATTAGCACGGTAAGTGAGTATCTTCTCATCGATCGGAGGCAAATTCCGTTTGTTGTCTTCAGAGCCAAAAATACTTGATGCAATCAAAGTTATACTTAGAACTCGCTGAGGGTTCCTCAAGGCTACAATTTGAGCAATCATTCCACCCATTAGAAAAAGCAGGACAATAATATTAAATTGGCTTCCATTCGCAGGAGTTTAAGCCTTGTATTTATGACTATTTGGTTAAGCAATCGATATGTTGTGCTGAAACGTCAATATATTTTAAAAAGGATCTCTCTTGATAAAGAGAGATCCTTTTCTTATTTCTTCTTCTTTTCTGTCGGTTGGCTTTGTTTAGCGAAATTAGATGAATCATCGAAATTCGGTTGCTTTTTACCAGCATTATTACTTCTACCTTTTCCCATATGTAATGCACCTCCCCTCATCCTTACTATTCCCAATAAAAAAAATCCTCTTGCATCCAAGAGGATTTTTTATTTGGCTCTTATTAATAATGCCAAACTGTTCTCGTAGTACTTCCAACACTTCCCGTCCTGCCATAGCTTTTAACCATGGTGTTGATGGTGGCCATCATGCGTATAATTTGTCTTGGAGTTTTCCTTTAAACAATACCTAAGTTCGGTTTCAGTCTTCGATTGCTTGGTAGACCGTGGTCCAGAAGTCTTGGATAAGATGCGATGGGGCCGGAGTTGACATCCCAACCTGGGTGAACAGAATTCCAATAAACTGTTTGTCTGGATCAGCGTAAGCTGTAGTGCCAGTTCCGCCATCCCAGCCGAATTGACCGATAGACGCGTAGTCTCCAAGATAGGTACGCACCCCCATCCCAAAGCCCCAGCCACCTTGTATCCCTTGTCCAAACGACAAATGGACGTTGTTTTTGGCCAAATCGTCTCGGTATACTTGTTGTTCAGGAGTAAGACGGTTGGTGGTCATCAGCTGGACTGCGGGCCTAGACAGAATCCGTTTGGTCCCGTGCATCCCTTTGTTCAACAGCATCTGCAAATACGCGTGATAATCGTCGATGGTTGCGAGCAGCCCACCACCGCCTGCTTGAAATGCTGGAGGTTTGCTGTAACGTCCGCCTGTACCCTCATCCCACACGATGAACTCACCTGTCTGCGGATCTGGGTTGAAGGCAGGTGGAAGCCGGTCAATCTTGAGCTCAGGCACGTAGAAACCAGTGTCCTTCATTCCCAGTGGATCGAATATGCGTTCGCGCAGGAATGACTCGAATGTCTGACCCGTGACCCTGGCAACAAGAATGCCGAGCACTTCAATACTGATATGATACTGCCACCGCTCTCCGGGCTGGTAGCTTAGCGGAAGTGCACCTAGGCGACACATAAACTCATCTGGATCGGGCATATCCTGCCCTGGCGTGTCGAATATCCCACTCTCGAAGAACGCGTTCATGATCGGAGAACCCATCAACGTGAGATCCACTCCGAGACCGAATGTGGAGGTCAACAGGTCTCGTACAGTGATAGGACGCCGTGCTGGGACGGTCTCTTCCAGTGGACCATCGGGCTGTTTCAACACCTGCCGGTCAGCGAGTTCGGGCAGCCATTTGTCTACTGGATCGTCTAAATGCAGTTTGCACTCGTCGAGCAGAACCATTACTGGTGAAACTGCGATCGGCTTGCTAGTGGACGCCAATCGAAAGATCGTGTCCCGACGCATTGGTGCGCCACCATCATGCCTCATTGTTCCAAGCGCTTCGACGTGCGTCTCCCCGTTTCGGCTGACTAAGGCGACGAGCCCAGGAATCTTTCCAGAATCGACATGCTGCGCCAGTACATTGCGCATTTTGCGCAATCCTGTTTCAGAAAAGCCTTTATTGTTTTGTCCCATTTTGTTCTCCTTTAGTTTAGATTGAGATTTCTAATACATATTGACAATCAATTATTAGTTCTTCAAATAGAAAAATTCCCCTTTTTAATAATTTCGACAAAATGTATTTATGTATATGGAGGCATCATAAATCACTATCAACCTAAGATAAATTTATATCTATAATTCACAGAGAACGTTATTCTTTTTGTAGAAATATACAGAAAGGATGGCGATGTGTTGCTATCCCATTGTAGATTAAGTAAGAAGAGGCACTTTGATGATAGTGCCTCTTCTTTATAAAAAATCCAAACGCTGATACATAATAAATTAATAAAGATAGGCTAATTTAAATTTATGGAGATTTAATAATATGGTGTTTAATGCTCAAGAAAACTTATAACCGCATAAGTATATAGAACGACTAGAGCAAAGGCACATATTCCCATAATTATAATCGCTAGTGCGCTTTTCTCTTGTCTAAACCCTATAATTCCAAGAATAAATGCACTCCACATTGTTACCTTAAGCATTGTAGAAAGGTTGGGAATTGAATATCCACTCAACCAGGTAGAGAAACTTACAATTACGGAAAAAGAGAATAAAGTTAGAACAATAGATAATATATTAATGTGCTTCCCATACTTCAGTTGCATTTCGCTACCCCCTTTTCTTTTCATTAGTGAATAATAGGTAGATGACTATATTTTTATTTTATTCTAAATTTTCTTGAAAATCTACAAAAAAAAGAAGAGGTTGTCCCAAAAGTCGCTGAATAGTTACTTTTGGGCAACCTCTTTTCTTTATTTTTTACTTTCCTCTAGTTTAGAGATACTTGCTTCTTTTTCAGGTAACGTATCAACAAAATCCTTTTGAGATTTTAATAGGTCAGATTATTGTATCCAAGCCTTAAGATCATCTAAAGATTTACGGGCTTCTTTTTCACTTCTTCTACAAATTCCCATGTCTCTCCGTTATCTTTTGATTGATAAAGTGCACTACTATCGCCATTGTAGTCTCCATCTGCCCCTTGTCCCACTAACATATTAAAAACCCCATCTTTCTCATATGGCATACTAGGAGAATCAAAAGGACTTATTGTGGACTGTGTATGATCTAATTTGACTTCATGCGGCGGATATTCTACCTTTTTGAAAGATACCCCCCCATCATCTGTGCGATATAACTCTCCCTCATTACCAGAAGGTCTAACTGCTCCTAAAAACCCAAGTTTATCATTTATAAAAGTGATTCCTGATACACTACCAATCCCCCTATTAAATGGGTCTGGATTGATAACCTCCCATGTTTCCCCTTCATCACTAGTCTTGCTTAATGAATAAAAGGCGCTCCCTAATGCTTTATCTGTCATATTTAGTTTATAACCAACTTCTTTTGATAGGAAAAACTGTTCTTTTTCATTCTTTAAATCTTGTTGTTTCTTCTCTTTAAGCCTATCTTCATTTGGAGGCGTCTTTGATTTACTCCAACTTGCGTCACATATTAAGTTATATCTAGCAGGTACTAGCTCTTTCTCTTTTCCAGGGACAAATATAGATACAGTATATCCAATGATTTCAGAAGCTGCTTCTTTAAGACTCTGCCCCTTACCATCCTCAGTAATATTAATAATCCCCTCTGTATTGGATCCCCAATTTCTTTTTCCATAATAAATCAACCCATACTTACTTTCATTCCACTTTCTAACCGTTTGCTTAACTGGAATCGCCTTAACCGTTTTAATTAAAGGTTCTACTAATTTATCATCATCATAATCAGGCTTTGCATACCCGTCTCGTATTATAGTAATATCTTCTGATTTCTTCTTATTATAAGAGATTAAATAAGTTTCTTCTTTCCCATCAACATTTTTCCCATAAACAAATGTATCAAACGCTGTGATTGTTCCATCTGAATGAAATGTAAGATCAAAATCAGTTGCCATATACAATTTCTTTGGCAAAGGATGTTTTTTATTTATATCTTCAAAAATACCTTCTACTCCAGATTCATATATATTATTATGTTTAAGTTTAACTGACCTTTCATGTTTTAACCTTTCTATAAACCATGCCAATTTGCCATTGTAATTTATTGCACTTTTATAAATCTGCATCCCATAAAATGATGTAATTGCAACAATAATGATAATAGAAATGGATCTCCATGCTATTGAATTAGTTAATTTTTTAGATTCATATTCTCTATTTTTTATCACCCGCATTGTAGTAAATGTAATCATGGATATAAAAAGTACTATACATAATAACAAAATATAAATATTATAATTCATCCTTCCGTACTTACAGTATAAGGCTAACTCATAACAAAAAATGCCGTATACAATTATTAGTATTGGATTTGTTACTAATGACAGAAGTAACCTTTTTGCATTTTCCCTAAATATAGAAATCACTCCTAATTACATGAATTACTGATATTAAGTATACTTTATTGTAAAGTAACAAAAAAGCTATTTAATCTTGCCGCCAAAAATACAATAGACATCTGTCTATGTAAATGGCAGTTGTCTATTAAAGCCGTTTAAAAATCTAGTTGTTTCATAGACAATGGATTTTTGAGTGAATACTAAAGTTGCTTCATTTGGGAGCCAAATAATGAAAATGAACCCTCATAATAAACATAACAAATAGAGTATTTGCATTTAAACTCTATAAAACTCAAATGTATTTTTTTCTAGACATATTGCTTCATCGGAATTTTTGATAATAATATCAAAACATTGACTGTATGGATGCATAAACACTTCGTACTGAATCCGACGTTCTGCATGAGACCGCCTTAAATAATTGATATCGGCTCTCCTTTCAGCAATATCGCGGCTAGACCTTCTCATTAATTCTGTTTCACCATCTGCATAGAAGTAAATTTTTAAATCAAATAAATTGGGATTAATAAATGCGACACTCATTCCTTCTACAATCATTAGTTGAATAACCTAAGGCTGCTTCGGTAGCCATTTTTTTGTACCAACTGGCAGTTTAGTTTTCAATATGCGAAAAGGGATTTCTAAGTGATTAATTGAATATATATTTATTGTTTACTAATTTTTGAGAGGCCCCATTATGGGAGATAAACTTTACTGTATTGCTATCAAGTTCTTAATGAAGAAAGACTAAGAGCTTCGCACGGTTCTGTAATAACTTATAGTAATGCTGTGACAGGATCTCCTATTAGTGAGATAGGGTATTTTTTAATTTATTTATCATAATAACGTACCACGAAATTGCAACTCTCGTCCTCAAGAATTATTTCTTTTGGGTGAAAGTTTTTTTATTATATAAGTTTCATTCTGTCATAATTTAAAGTTTTCGAGAGGAGAAATGATATGAATTCTATTTTATTAGATGTTCCGTTACAAATAGAAACAGACAGACTAATTCTTCGAGCACCACTTCAAGCTGGTGACGGGAATGTCGTACACCAAGCTATTAAGGATTCAATTAATGAGTTAAAATGCAGTGACCCCTGTCAAGTAGACAGTATTTAAAAAGCGCAACTAAGCAACCTGAGTTCTATATTTATATGGACTCAGGTTATTTAATTTCTTTTGAAATCTTTGATGATTATAAAAGTGCATATATTTACGCACGGCAAGTTTGACCTCATTCGCTTTACGGAAGGAGTATAAATGAAAACACTCTGCCTTAAAGTGACTGAAGAAGTTTTCCATACAAGCATTATCCCAACAGTTGCCTCTTCGAG
>NZ_JBFUIV010000043.1:0-15217 GCF_056401715.1 Bacillus sp. P4_E1 | reverse complement strand
TGATAGGTTCGAGGTGGAAGCATGGTGACATGTGGAGCTGACGAATACTAATAGATCGAGGACTTAACCATATAATATGAAGCAAATGTTATCTAGTTTTGAAGGAATATACCTTCATAGTTTGGTGATGATGGCAGAGAGGTCACACCCGTTCCCATACCGAACACGGAAGTTAAGCTCTCTAGCGCCGATGGTAGTTGGGACCTTGTCCCTGTGAGAGTAGGACGTCGCCAAGCAAGATAAAAACACGAGTCATTTGACTCGTGTTTTTTTATTTCCCATGAAATAGGTTGGATTCCGTTAGTAAAAATGCTGAAATATAGTAAGGGATTTTTTGAGCAGAAATATTGAGAAATTGATAAATAAACGGATAATCTTCAGATCCATAACTTCCAAGTAAGTCATACCACCAATCCGTTTCATACCTAGAAATCATACTTAAATTATAGAGTAATAAATAATGAACAAGAAGCTCAGGCAACACTGGCTTAGAGTTTCTAGGGTCAGTCGTAAGTGGTAAATAATAAGTGTCAGTAAGATGCTCATAGTATAAAGGTGTACTATACATAGGATTCCATGATTGAATAGGTGCCGAAAAAAACAAATTTAATTCATTATTTTTCTCAGGTACGTGTTGTATTGATAAATGCTTACAAGTTGTTTCGATGTAACGAGAAAATCGCTCTTTAGTCATATGTAGTCGATCTAATATATTGACTGAAAAGGAGAGCTCATTTTTATTTGTTGAATCGATCTTATATAAAGTTGATACTTTTTGACTATAGCGCAACAAATTTTGTAATTCAGGAATATTCCCCATTAGCTCTAACATATTAAACTTCTCCGCTTCTAAGTGTTTCATGTGAAACGCTTGTTCTGCAACGTGAGTAAACAATCCGTTTTTCTGTATTTTCACCTCATCTTCTAAAAATTGATACCCCTGTTTTTTCCGTTTACGAGTCGTAACGCCATGAGCTAAAACAGTAGTTGATTCTGGGTAGTTAGGATCAATAGTTAACAAGCAAGCTTTAAACAGTTGGCTAATTCCATAAAATAACAACATTGGCTGAATCGAAAAGGGGGCCACCTTATATAATTCATAATAATTTTTCCCGTGTTCTAAGTAGTAAATAAAGGGATAACAGTTTTCAAAACTTTTTTTTTCAGCATCTTGTATGGAGGATTTTTCATAACAACGGGCAAGATAACGTTGTACATTTTGAGATGAAAAAAAGAAACTTAATTGCTGCCAAGTACAATGTGTTTGATGCATATATTACGCTCCTTTTATTGTCTAAAAATTCTAACATATATATACGTCCTTGACAGTATTTTAACCAATTGATAAGCTACTAATAATAATTTCTGGTATCATGGGGGGAAAAATTATGTGGGAATCTAAATTTGTTAAAGAAGGTTTGACTTTTGATGATGTATTACTTGTACCAGCGAGGTCAGATATATTACCAAGAGAAGTAAGTGTTAAAACAGTTTTATCTGAAAGCTTACAGCTAAACATCCCGTTAATTAGTGCAGGAATGGATACAGTAACAGAAGCTGACATGGCTATTGCAATGGCTCGCCAAGGCGGTTTAGGAATTATTCATAAGAATATGTCTATTGAGCAACAAGCAGAGCAAGTTGATAAAGTAAAGCGCTCTGAAAGCGGCGTTATTTCAGATCCTTTCTTCTTAACTCCAGAACATCAAGTATATGATGCAGAACATCTTATGGGAAAATATCGTATCTCAGGTGTACCAGTTGTAAATAATTTAGATGAGCGAAAATTAGTTGGTATTATTACAAACCGTGATATGCGTTTCATCCAAGACTACTCAATCAAAATTTCTGACGTAATGACAAAAGAACAGTTAATTACAGCTCCAGTTGGTACTACACTGGAAGAAGCTGAAAAAATCCTACAAAAGTATAAAATTGAAAAGCTCCCTCTTGTTGATAATAACGGTGTATTACAAGGGCTTATTACAATAAAAGATATTGAAAAAGTAATTGAATTCCCAAACTCTGCTAAAGATAAGCAAGGACGCTTATTAGTTGGAGCAGCTGTTGGTGTAACGGCTGATGCTATGCTTCGTATCGATGCATTAGTAAAAGCTAGCGTAGATGCAATTGTACTTGATACAGCTCATGGGCATTCTAAAGGTGTTATTGAAAAAGTAAAAGAAGTTCGTGCGAAATATCCAGCACTAAATATTATCGCTGGAAATGTTGCTACAGCTGAAGCAACGAAAGCATTAATTGAGGCTGGTGCAAACGTAGTTAAAGTTGGTATTGGACCAGGTTCTATTTGTACAACGCGTGTTGTAGCTGGTGTTGGTGTACCACAATTAACAGCAGTTTATGATTGTGCAACAGAAGCTCGTAAACACGGTATTCCAGTTATTGCTGATGGCGGTGTTAAGTACTCTGGTGATATGGTTAAAGCTTTAGCAGCAGGAGCACACGTTGTTATGCTAGGTAGTATGTTTGCTGGTGTTGCTGAAAGCCCTGGAGAAACTGAAATTTATCAAGGTCGCCAATTTAAAGTATATCGTGGTATGGGTTCTGTTGGAGCGATGGAAAAAGGAAGTAAAGATCGTTACTTCCAAGAAGGAAACAAAAAACTTGTTCCTGAAGGTATTGAAGGACGAGTACCATATAAAGGACCTTTAGCAGATACAGTTCATCAATTAGTTGGTGGATTACGTGCAGGTATGGGATATTGCGGAGCGCAGAATTTAGAATTCTTACGTGAGAATGCACAGTTCATTCGTATGTCAGGTGCAGGTTTACGTGAAAGCCATCCTCATCACGTACAGATTACAAAAGAGGCTCCAAACTACTCATTGTAATGTCTTATATACAAATAGACAGAGATTTGATATCTCTGTCTATTTTTTTTTGATTATGTTAGAATAACGGTTATGTGAGTACATAGATATTGGGGGTAGCAAAAGTGAAAGGTATGTTTTGCAAAAGATTCATTGCGTTGGTAACAGTGCTTACAATAGCTTGTAGCATGCTTGTACCATATAGCAATGCATCAGCAGAAACAGGAGCCGCTTTAAACATTGAAGCAGGTGCGGCAATTTTAGTAGAAGCGAATTCTGGGAAGATTTTATATCAAAAAAATGCAGATGAGTTATTATCAATTGCTAGTATGACAAAAATGATGAGTGAATACCTAGTGAACGAGGCTATTGCGAAAGGGAAACTAAAATGGGATCAAAAAGTTAAGGTTTCCGAATATGCGTATAACATTTCGCAAGATCGTTCATTATCGAATGTGCCTCTACGAAATGGTGAATCTTATACAGTAAAAGAGCTATACGAAGCAATGGCAATTTATTCTGCTAATGGTGCAACGATAGCGTTAGCTGAAGCAGTTGCTGGAAAAGAAGTAGACTTTGTAAAAATGATGAATGATAAATCGAAAGAGTTTGGATTAAAAAATTATAAGTTTGTAAATTCTACGGGCTTAACGAACAAAGATTTAAAAGGACACCATCCTGAAGGGACAACTCCAGATGAAGAAAATAAAATGTCTGCGAGAGATGTAGCAATTTTAGCACAACGTCTTATTCAAGATTTCCCTAAAACATTAGACATAGCAAAAATTTCAAAAAAAGTATTCCGTGAAGGTACTCCGGATCGGATTGAAATGCCTAACTGGAACTGGATGTTAAAGGGGTTAATTAAGGAATACGAAGGCGTAGATGGTCTGAAAACAGGATCAACTCCAGAAGCAGGAGATTGTTTCACTGGTACGATTGAAAGAAATGGTATGCGTTTCATTTCTGTAGTTATTAAAACAAAATCTCACACGGCAAGATTTGATGAGACAAAGAAATTATATGATTATGGCTTTGCTAGCTTTGAAATGAAGAAAATGTATGAAAAAGGTTCTTCGGTTAAAGGAAGAGAAACAGTAAGAGTTGAAAATGCGAAAGATAAAGATGTGGCAGTTCAAACGAAGCAAGCTGTTTCACTTCCGGTGCCAAAGGGAAGTAAAGACGTTTATAAAACAGAATTTAAAGAAGGAAATAAGGGACAAGAGGCACCTATGAAAAAGGGAGTTACACTTGGCCAAATGGTTGTAACGTCTAAAGATAGTAATGATCCTGGATTTTTATCAGGAAAATCATTACAAGTAGACCTTGTAACAAAATCTGAAGTAGAAGAGGCAGGCTGGTTCACACGTTCTATGCGCGGAATTGGTTCTTTCTTTAGTGGTATGTGGAATAGTGCTGTTGATACAGTAACAGGTTGGTTTTAAAAGCTCCTCATTGTAGGAGCTTTTTCTTATTCCTATTTTTCATACCGACTTTATGAAAAAATAGTGGACAAGCATCAGATAGTTAGTGGTAGAATGTAAGAGTATTCTTAATTTTCTTCTTTAACGGGGGAAAGCAATTCACCTAGGGGGGTTTTTGTACATGACAAATGTAACAGGGACAGAACGTGTAAAACGTGGAATGGCAGAAATGCAAAAAGGCGGCGTTATTATGGACGTAGTTAACGCTGAGCAAGCAAGGATTGCAGAAGAGGCAGGCGCAGTTGCTGTTATGGCATTAGAGCGTGTACCTGCAGATATTCGTGCAGCAGGTGGCGTTTCTCGTATGGCAGATCCAACAATTGTTGAAGAAGTTATGGGTGCTGTATCAATTCCGGTTATGGCAAAATGTCGTATCGGTCACCTTGTAGAAGCACGTGTATTAGAATCATTAGGGGTAGACTATATCGATGAGAGTGAAGTATTGACTCCTGCTGATGAAGTATACCATTTAAATAAACGTGATTACACAGTTCCGTTTGTATGTGGTTGCCGCGATATCGGAGAAGCTGCACGTCGTATTGCAGAAGGTGCAGCTATGCTTCGTACAAAGGGTGAACCTGGAACAGGAAACATTGTAGAGGCAGTGCGTCATATGCGCCAAGTCAATGCAGAAATCCGTCAAGTTGCAAGTCTACGTGAAGATGAGTTAATGACATATGCAAAAAATACTGGTGCTCCTTATGAAGTACTACTTGAAATTAAACGCCTTGGTCGCCTGCCAGTTGTAAACTTTGCAGCAGGTGGTGTAGCAACACCAGCAGATGCAGCGTTAATGATGCAACTTGGTGCTGATGGTGTATTTGTTGGATCTGGTATCTTCAAATCAGAGAACCCAGAGAAATTTGCACGTGCAATCGTTGAAGCAACGACTCATTATGAAGATTACGAACTAATTGCAAGCCTTTCTAAAGGATTAGGTAATGCAATGAAAGGTATCGAAATTTCAACGTTATTACCAGAACAACGCATGCAAGAGCGTGGATGGTAATTAAAGGAGATCTTTAAAATGGTGAAAATCGGTGTACTAGGTCTTCAAGGTGCAGTTCGTGAGCATGTAAAATCAGTTGAGGCAAGTGGTGCAGAAGCTGTTGTTGTAAAGCGTATAGAGCAACTTGAAGAGATTGATGGTCTTATTTTACCAGGCGGTGAAAGTACAACAATGCGCCGTCTTATTGATAAGTATGCTTTCATGGAGCCTCTTCGTACATTTGCGAAGTCTGGTAAACCAATGTTTGGTACATGTGCAGGAATGATTCTTCTTGCGAAAACACTTATTGGCTATGAAGAAGCACATATTGGTGCTATGGATATTACGGTTGAGCGCAATGCGTTCGGACGCCAAAAAGATAGTTTTGAAGCTGCACTTTCAATTAAAGGTGTGGGAGAAGACTTTGTTGGTGTATTTATCCGTGCTCCGTATGTTGTAAATGTAGCTGATGATGTTGAAGTACTTTCTATGCATGGCGAGCGAATGGTAGCGGTAAGGCAAGGGCCGTTTTTAGCTGCTTCTTTCCATCCGGAATTAACGGATGATCATCGTGTAACAGCATACTTTGTAGAAATGGTAAAAGAAGCGAAAATGAAAAAAGTTGTATAAGTAACTTGCAACTTGTATAAGATTATAGTAAATTGATGATAACAATTTTATAAAATAAGCGTGTTGATAGGAAGTAGTAACAAATGTTGTTTCTTATAGAGAGTCGATGGTTGGTGGAAATCGATAGAAACAGTTCGTGAATCCATCCTGGAATGGAATGTGGAATATCTTTTGATTAGTAAACATTCCCGGTGAAGAGCCGTTATTTCTACTTGAGAGGAAAGCGGTAATGCTTTCAACTAGGGTGGCAACGCGGGTTAACTCCCGTCCCTTTGTATAGGGACGGGAGTTTTTTGTGTTTTATAAAATAAAAGGAGGAGTATATAATGCTTGATATTAAATTTTTACGTACGAATTTTGAAGAAGTAAAAGCAAAATTACAGCATAGAGGCGAAGATTTAACGGATTTTGGTCGCTTTGAAGAACTTGATACGAGAAGAAGAGAGCTACTTGTTCAAACAGAAGAACTAAAAAGTAAACGTAACGAAGTATCTCAACAAATTTCAGTATTAAAGCGTGAAAAGAAAGATGCGGAAGCTCTAATTCTAGAAATGCGTGAAGTTGGGGAAAAAGTAAAAGATCTTGATAATGAGCTTCGTACAGTTGAAGAAGATTTAGAAAGATTAATGCTATCTATCCCAAATATCCCTCATGAATCTGCCCCAATAGGCGAAACAGAGGATGATAACGTAGTAGCACGTACTTGGGGAGAAGTGAAAGAATTTACTTATGAGCCAAAACCACATTGGGACCTTGCTACTGATTTAGGGATTTTAGATTTTGAACGTGCTGGGAAAGTAACAGGAAGCCGATTTGTATTTTACAAAGGTGCTGGTGCAAGATTAGAACGTGCTTTGATTAGCTTTATGCTTGACCTTCATACTGATGAGCATGGATATGAGGAAGTATTGCCTCCTTATATGGTAAACCGTGCAAGTATGACAGGAACAGGACAACTTCCAAAGTTTGAAGAAGATGCATTCCGTATTGAAAGTGAAGATTATTTCCTAATCCCAACAGCTGAAGTACCTGTAACGAATATGCATCGTGATGAGATTGTGAGTAAAGAGCAATTGCCGATACGATATGCTGCGTTTAGCTCATGCTTCCGTTCTGAAGCAGGTTCAGCTGGTCGTGATACACGTGGTTTAATTCGCCAACACCAATTTAATAAAGTTGAACTTGTGAAGTTCGTGAAACCAGAAGATTCTTACGAAGAGTTAGAAAAATTAACAAATGATGCAGAGCGCGTGTTACAATTATTAGAGTTGCCATATCGCGTTATGAGCATGTGTACAGGAGATTTAGGATTTACAGCAGCGAAGAAATACGATATTGAAGTATGGATTCCAAGCTATGGTACATATCGTGAAATTTCTTCTTGTAGTAATTTTGAGGCATTCCAAGCGAGACGCGCGAATATCCGTTTCCGTCGTGAGCCAAATGGTAAACCGGAACATGTTCATACACTAAATGGATCTGGTCTTGCAATTGGACGTACAGTGGCAGCTATTTTAGAGAACTACCAACAAGAAGATGGTACAATTATAATTCCAGAAGTTCTTCGCCCTTATATGGGAGGAAAAACAGTTATTAAATAAGTTAAAACATTCATCGGTATGAGTGATTGGTAATTATGGACGTTGTCAGCAGTGTCATAAAGGAGAGGGGAAGTAAAATTTTCCTTTCCTCATAATTTATTATAGTAGGGTTGACTAACTGTTTTTCTTTTGATATTATATTTGATGTCAATATGGAGGTATACCCAAGTCTGGCTGAAGGGATCGGTCTTGAAAACCGACAGGCGGCGAGAGTCGCGCGGGGGTTCGAATCCCTCTACCTCCTCCAGATATAATTGACAACAGCGCATATAAGTGGAGATTGGAGAACTCGTTACCAACACGTAACGAGTTTTTATTTTAAAACCAATCATAAAGTATGATGTAAGGATATAGTGTCCTTATTACACACTCATATTCCGATGATTATCTTCATAGATATGAAAGGAGTTAACATGGATCTTATTATACAAACGTTTCCTTTAGATGGAAAAACTTTATATTATGTACAATGTCCTGTCTGTAAGAACAATAGAATTTTAAACAGTGGTGCAAATGTGTCGCGCATTATAAGTGATGATACATTCCGTAAACTTTGTGGTTGCACTTGTGATGTAAAACAGGTTGCAAAAAAAGTAGAGGTACCAAAAGAAGCTGAAAAACCAGCTGTGCAAAAAGAAGTAACTCCAAAACGTACAGGGAAATTACTAACAGCAGTAATTAATGGGAAAGAATTGACTGTTAAAGAGATTGCTGAAACATATGATATTAGTACGAGTACTGTTCGTCAGCGTATTAATGCTGGAAAGCCAGAGAGTGAAATTATTGCTCCGACAAAAAAGAAAAAGTAATTTCATAGGAAAACCCGTGCATATGCACGGGTTTTTTATTTTACAAGTTTACGTGTTTGTTTTAAAAAATGTCCAATTTTTTTAATGATTGGTTCGATTGAATCGCCATCTTTTAAAATATCGTATTCATTAATGTTTAATCGTAAAACAGGGCATGAATTAAAGTTATTAATCCAGTTATCGTAACGTCCATGCATCTCTTTCCAATATTCAATTGGTGTTTGCTGCTCCATGGGACGTCCTCGTTCTTGAATACGATCGACAATATCATCAAAAGAACCTTCTAGGTAAATTAATAAGTCTGGATGAGGGAAGTAAGGAGTCATGACCATAGCATCAAATAACCCTTTGTATGTCTCATAATCAGTTTCAGTCATTGTACCCTTTTCGTAATGCATTTTTGCGAAAATACCAGTGTCCTCATATATAGAACGGTCTTGAACAAAACCGCCACCATATTCGAAAATTCTTTTTTGTTCTTTAAATCGTTCTGCTAAAAAGTACACTTGTAAGTGAAAGCTCCAGCGTGTGAAATCAGCATAGAACTTGTCCAAATATGGGTTGGAATCTACTTTTTCAAAAGATGTACGATAACCTAAAGCGTTAGCCAATGCAGTTGTCATAGTTGATTTACCGACACCTACTGTTCCAGCAATAGTGATAACTGCATCATTTGGTATATCATATTTTTGCCTTAAATTCATTGTTATTTCGACTCCTTCAAGAGAGTATTTTGAAGAGCTGATAAGATGACATTTAAATCATCAGGATTTCTTACAAAATCCATATCGTCTCCATTAAATTTCAATACTGGAATATCTGGATGGTCCTTTTTGAAAGCATCCATTGCTGTTTCGTAATCTTTTGTAAGCTGTAGCAAGTAATTTGGATCCATATTTTTTTCGAATTCTCTTCCGCGCATGGCAATTCGTTTTTGTAATGTTTCTAGGCTCGCTGTTAAATAAACGATGACATTTGGCACAGGCATATCTTGCGTAAGAATGCGATAAATTTGCATGTACTTGTCATATTGAGAATCTTTTAATGTACGGGATGCAAAAATTAAATTTTTAAATATATGATAATCTGCTACTACAGGCTTTCTTTGATTCAAATACTTTATGTTAATATCCTCTAGTTGTTTGTATCTATTACAAAGAAAGAACATCTCTGTTTGAAAACTCCATTCGTCGATGTCTTCGTAGAATTTTCCTAAAAAAGGATTTTCATCAACAATCTCTTTTAGTAAGTGGAGTTGCATGTGAGTTGAAAGTTCCTTCGCAAGTGAAGTTTTTCCAACACCAATTGGTCCTTCAACCGTGATAAATGGTACTCCGGTCACGCTGTTTCCTCCTTTCAATCAGTGATTTACCGTGACTACTAAAAACACAAAACAGAATTATTGTAGCACAAGAGGGGAGCGAGCGGACTAATTTGATATAAAAAGTTAGAAAATAGATATGTATTAATTAAATTTTATTTGGGATGACGGTACAATATTTGCCTTTAATGTGGCTTCCATTATTTTTAAAGCATGTTCATTATCTTGCTCGTTATTAGAAGCGATGCAATCCCGTGGTACATAAAGTGTATAATTTCTCATATGGGCATCATTAGCTGTAAAAAGGATGCATATGTTCCCGGCAATTCCTGTTAAAATGAGATTTTCGATTTTTAAATAACCTAATAAAGAATTCAAAGGTGTTTCATAAAAAGCAGAGTAATGTGGTTTAATAAAAATGTAATCGTCAGTATGCGGAGCAATGGCCTCGATAATATTTTTACTATACTCATTTGTACAATGGGTGATAAGTTGATCAATATCAGATCTCCAAAGTTGATAGTGATCATTGACATAAATTATTGGATAGCCCAATGATTTCATGGTGTCCTTTAATTGTAAAATGGGGTTCTTTATAATTTCACATTTCTGTGCCAGGATGGGTCCGTGGGAGAATTGAAAATCATTAATCATATCGATAATGAGTAAGGCAGTATTTTTCATATGTAATTCCCTCTCTTTCTTCTTTAGGTTGGATTGAATTTGTAAAAGTTATCCCACCTGCAAGAAATGAAAAAGTGTATTTTATTTTTGGTGAAAGGACTATATTATGGAGCGAGATATATATTTTATGCAGTTAGCAATAGAGGAAGCGAAGAAGGCGGAGGCGATACAAGAGGTACCAATTGGTGCTGTAATTGTGCTAGATGGTGAAGTGATTAGTGTCGCACATAACTTAAGAGAAACTGAACAGAGATCAATAGCTCACGCCGAACTCTTAGCTATTGATGAAGCTTGCAAAAAATTAGGGACATGGCGTTTAGAAGATGCAACGTTATATGTAACATTAGAACCTTGCCCAATGTGTGCAGGGGGAATTGTTTTATCGCGTATAAAACGGGTTGTATATGGTGCGAGCGATCCGAAAGGTGGATGTGCAGGTACGTTGATGAATCTTTTAACTGATGAGCGTTTTAATCATCAGTGTGAAGTAGTGCCTGGTGTACTTGAAGAAGAATGTGGTACGTTGTTAACGATTTTTTTTAGGGAGCTTCGTAAGAAAAGAAAAGAAGTGAAAAAACTAGAGAAAAGTAATGGTAACTAACGTATTTGCATTTTGTAAAAAAACAAGTTATACTGATAATGCCTTATCCAAGGCAACCGAATATTGGTTTTAACTTTGCCGTGCTAAGCGGGGAGGTAGCGGTGCCCTATACTCGCAATCCGCTCTAGCGAGGCTGAATCCCTTCTCGAGGTTATGTTGCTGTAAGGTCTGCCTTAAGTAAGTGGTGTTGACGTTTGGGTCCTGCGCAACGGGACCCCGTGAACCTTGTCAGGTCCGGAAGGAAGCAGCAATAAGCGGGTTTTCTCGTGTGCCGCAGGAGTGCCTGAACCGAGCTAACTGCTTGAGTAACGCTTATGGTACGTAATCGACAGAAGGTGCACGGCAGTTATATATGTATACAAAACTCACCTTTATATAAAGGTGAGTTTTTTGTATGGAAAATAACTTTTGGAATCTATAAACAGAATGGGTTATAATAAATAAGATAATAACCTTTGAGGGAGGCCGTATTTTCGTGTCATACCAAGCGTTATACCGAACATGGAGACCGCAAAAATTCGAAGATGTAGTCGGTCAAAAGCACGTGACAAAAACGTTGCAAAATGCCCTTCTTCAAGAGAAAGCTTCACATGCTTATTTGTTTTCGGGTCCGAGGGGAACAGGGAAAACGACAATTGCAAAAGTATTTGCAAAGGCAATTAACTGTGAACACGCCCCGGTAGCTGAACCTTGTAATGAATGTCCTTCTTGTTTAGGAATTACACAAGGGTCTATTTCAGATGTATTAGAAATTGATGCGGCTTCAAATAACGGTGTAGATGAAATTCGAGATATAAGAGATAAAGTAAAATATGCTCCAAGTGCTGTAGGATATAAAGTATACATTATTGATGAAGTTCACATGCTTTCTATGGGTGCCTTTAATGCGCTTTTGAAAACTTTAGAAGAGCCGCCAGGACATGTTATTTTTATTCTGGCGACAACAGAACCGCATAAAATTCCAGCTACAATTATTTCGCGTTGTCAGCGTTTTGAGTTTCGAAAGATATCAGTAAATGATATCGTTGAGAGATTATCGACGGTCGTGACAAATGAAGGTACGCAAGTAGAAGATGAAGCGTTACAAATCGTAGCGCGTGCCGCCGAAGGTGGTATGCGTGATGCGCTCAGTCTTATTGATCAAGCTATTTCTTATAGTGATGAGACGGTGACGAGTGAAGATGTTTTAGCTGTAACAGGATCTGTATCTCAGCGATATTTGGGTGACCTGGTAGAATGTATACGTGAAAATGATGTATCAAGAGCGTTACGTATTATAGATGAGATGATGAGTAAAGGGAAAGATCCAGTTCGCTTTATGGAGGATTTCATTTACTACTATCGTGATATGCTTTTATATCAAACTTCACCACAATTAGAACATATGTTGGAACGGGTAATTGTAGATGATCAATTCCGTACGTTAAGTGAAGAAATGCAACCGGAAGTAATCTATGAAATTATTCATACCCTTAGTAAGGGACAACAGGAGATGAAGTGGACAAACCATCCAAGAATATTCTTGGAAGTTGTTATGGTGCAACTGTGTCAGCAGTTTATGATGCAAGCAAACGGCGCAGATCGTTTACAAGCGATTGTGAACAGGATGCAGCAGTTGGAGAAAGAGTTAGAGCAAGTTAAAAAGAATGGCGTGCCAGCTGGTGTGCAGCAGGAAGTAAGAGAGACGCGGGCAACACCAAAACCAGTACGAACAGGAAGTATGAAAATTCCTGTTGGACGTGTGAATGAAGTGTTAAAGCAAGCGAAGCGTCAAGATTTAGAACAGTTAAAAGCTGTATGGGGCGAATTATTAGGAAGGCTCAAGTCACATAACAAAGTAGCATTTGCTGTTTTATTAGAAAATAGTGAACCAGTTGCGGCTTCGGATGATACCTATGTGTTAGCATTTCAATATGAGATTCATTGCAAAATGGCTAGTGAAAATCGAGAAGCGATGGATACATTGGAACAAACCCTTTTTGAATTGTTAAGTAAAAGGTTAAATATGATTGCTATCCCAAAAAGTGAATGGGGTAAAATTCGTGAAGACTTTTTACAACGCGAAGGCGGGGATTCTGAAGAAAGCCCAGAACAAAAAGAAGATCCTCTTATAGAAGAGGCTGTAAAATTAGTAGGGCAAGAACTTATTGAAATAAAAGAGTAATAATAATGAGGAGGAATTAATTATGATGCGTGGCGGAATGGGAAATATGAATAATATGATGAAACAAATGCAAAAGATGCAAAAGGACATGGCGAAGGCGCAAGAAGAGCTTGGCGAAAAAACAGTTGAAGGTACAGCTGGCGGCGGAATGGTTACTGTTATTGCAAATGGTCATAAGCAAGTTCTTGAAGTGAAAATTAAAGAAGAAGTTGTAGATCCAGAAGATATCGAAATGTTACAAGACTTAGTATTAGCTGCAACGAATGATGCACTTAAAAAGGTTGATGAACTTTCAAACTCTACAATGGGCAAATTTACAAAGGGCATGAACTTACCAGGTGGAATGTTCTAGGAGGATATTGATATATGCATTATCCAGAACCGATATCAAAATTAATCGATAGTTTTATGAAGTTGCCAGGAATTGGACCGAAAACAGCGGTTCGATTGGCATTCTTCGTGTTAGATATGAAAGAGGATGATGTACTAGGTTTTGCGAAAGCACTTGTGAATGCAAAGCGAGATTTAGCGTATTGTTCTGTGTGCGGACATATCACTGACCGCGATCCTTGTTATATTTGTGACGATTCGCATAGGGATCAATCGGTTGTTTGTGTAGTACAAGAGCCGAAAGATGTAATTGCGATGGAAAAAATGAAAGAATATCAAGGTGTATATCATGTTTTGCGTGGTGCCATTTCTCCAATGGAGGGAATTGGACCAGAGGATATTAATATTCCGCAGTTATTAAAGAGACTGCAAGATGAAACAGTACAAGAAGTGATATTAGCAACAAACCCTAATATTGAAGGGGAAGCCACAGCGATGTACATATCCCGCCTCTTAAAGCCAACAGGAATTAAAGTAACTCGTATTGCACATGGTCTGCCAGTTGGTGGAGATTTAGAATATGCAGATGAAGTAACACTATCGAAAGCTTTAGAAGGCCGTAGAGAGATATAAGAGGAGAAGGGAAAATGTTCTTTCAAAAAAAGGGTAAGTTGCGTAAAGAGTATGACGATAAGTTAATTGTATTATTAGAAAAGGTAAAGAATGAATGGCTACGTCAGAAGAGACTGGTTGAACAAAGTGTTGAGCCGTCTCAAGATGTACTTTGTTCTTTAAAAATAGCAGAGGCGAAATATTTTTTCTTGTTAAAAGAAGCAAAACGTCGTCCTGTGAAAATGGAACAATGGTAAAAGGTCCTGCTTTTTAAAGCGGGACCTTTTACTTTTTATCGATTTATTTGTGAGTAATAGGGCTACTTTATTTTTGGGATATAAAGAGGAGAAAGAAAAAATGGGAATGGAATTAGTTGTATCTAATTGCTAGTGCTTAGAAGAAAGATTACTGATTAAAGGTTATGAAGATGAAGTGGTAGGAGTTATGTTATAGATGTTCTTTTTTCTTGTCTTGTCCCATACAAATGGATATGTATAGGTCATTCATAAGGAGGAAAAAATGAATTCTACAATTATTATTGTTGGCATTCTTTCTTTAGTTTTTATTTTTCTTGTTTTTGGTGTTTCTGCTAAACCAATACGTTTTATAGGGAAAGCACTCTTTCATGTCACTTTAGGTATAGCGTTACTATTTATTGTGAATGTTGCAGGGACATATTTCGATTTTCATATTCCAATTAACATGGGCACAGCTACAGTATCAAGTTTATTAGGGGTGCCAGGTGTTGCTGCATTAGTGATTATTAAGCTATATATAATGCCAAGATAAAATTATTTTGGCATTTTTTAAAAAAGCGTTGACTTATCGATTAGTAATATGATAAATTAATAAGCGTCGTCAGGAACGAAAGAAAAAAGTTGTTGACAGATTCAAGTCGAAATGTTAAGTTATAAAAGTCGCTGAAACGCGGCATTGAACTTTGAAAACTAAACGAAACAAACAACGTGAAACGTCAATTTTTATTTTTAGATGCTAGACAAACTAACTTTATTGGAGAGTTTGATCCTGGCTCAGGATGAACGCTGGCGGCGTGCCTAATACATGCAAGTCGAGCGAATGGATTAAGAGCTTGCTCTTATGAAGTTAGCGGCGGACGGGTGAGTAACACGTGGGTAACCTACCCATAAGACTGGGATAACTC
>NZ_JBFUIV010000042.1:0-15647 GCF_056401715.1 Bacillus sp. P4_E1 | reverse complement strand
GCATACCTGGTGGTATGCGACTTAGACAACAAAAGTACTTGAATAACATAGTAGAACAAGATCATCGTTTTATAAAGAAGCGAATTCGTTCTATGCTAGGGTTCAAATGTTTTGACACAGCTACATCCATTCTTTCTGGAGTAGAAGTCATGCATATGATTAAAAAAGAACAGGTTGATTTACGGGACCAGTCTGTCCAAAATCAAAAAGAATTCATCCATCAATTGTTTGGGCTTGCGGCATAAGATACGATTCCGTTAGGAATCTATGCGCTTTATTATCTTTTATTCTATTTTTGCACCAAAACCGACGGTATCATTATACAGCTTATTTAGAAGAGTCATGTACATTTCGAAGAAGTTCTTCAATAAGTATTGTTTTTTCATTCACCTTTGTGGCATATGTGAAATCACCATAACAATATGGATACCTAAAATTATTTTTATTTCCACCACAAGTGTACATCGCTGGGTTTTGATTAACTTTCATCTTAGAAAACTTTTTGGCCGAATCTTCCGAGTGTTGTTTAACTTCTTGACTAGCAATAAAATCAATATACCCTGGCCCCATATTATAGCTTTGAATAATTGTATCCATGCTAACATCTTTTTCCGTTCCATATTTGTACATTTTAGCAAAGTGTTTTACCCCTTGTTTAATGCTCAAGCTTGTCTCTTGAATTTCATTTGGCTTTAATCCAAGTGATTCAGATGACTGCATAGGGTCGTTTCCCTCACCTCTACTCTCTTGGTACATAATTCCTAATAAAACTGCTGTTTTCCCTCCTAAATTATATTTTTCTAATTCTTTTTTCAAGGTAGGCTCATATTGCAATACACGTTTTTCGGTAGCGAGCGCTTTATTTTGTTGAATATTAGTTTTATGATTAAAATATAGTATTCCAAGCATTGTTCCTAAACCTAAAATACTAATAAAGAATAATATAATAATTTGTTTTTTACTCGTATTCTTCATATATTCCTCCTCGTATAAGAAATTCCATTTTTCAATGGTGGTTGGTTATTTACAAAAGATGTAATAATCATCTATTTCCCTGCCCCTTTTTAGACTCAAATTCATTTCCTTTAGGTTTAAAGTTTAATATAGAAATTTAAAAATAAAGTAAAGATAAGATAAAGATAAGATAAAGTGCATTTTTTAGAGTACTTTAAAAAGATATTGGTACAAACGGATATGTGGGACAACTTGTTGATATGAATGGATATAGTGATAATGGAGAGGTTATTGTACAAATTATTAATTATGGAGATATCATTCCAGAAGAAGATTTACCACCTTCTAACAATCAGCATCACACATGGCTTAATACATTATCGAAAAGAAAAAAGCTCTGCATTATGCAGGCTTTCTTTATGATTTCATTGTTAAATTGTTCATAAAATTTTTTATAGAATTCGCCTGGAATATACGCAAATGAGGAGAATGAATGTCGTAATGTTTGTCAGTGATTATAAGAATTGAAGGAAAGAATTTAGAACCTTTCGGTTGCCAAGATTCATTGTGCCATTCTTGGCTATGAAAGTATAACTCATATCTGTTTATCTTTTCTTGCATTATCTTTTTACTATAAACCGAATTTTGAACTTCAATAAAAAATGGGGATTTACGCCATATGGTAAAGACATCTGGTTCCATAAATGCTTTACCATACTTTGGTTCCACTTTGAATAGTTTAGGATTTTCGTAATAGACAAGTTGCTTGTATACGTCCACAATGCCAAGGAAATGAGGGATTTTTTGACTTGTCTTTCTGATAGAACTTGGCTGCGGAAAATAAATGTATGGGTGCTGCAATACGTTAGCATCAACATAGCCGTCTCTTCTTAATCGTTTCATAACCGTATTACAACAAGTTACCGCATTCTTTAAGCCTTGAAAATGCAAGTCAATAATATCGTCACGGGACATGCATCTAAATCGATTCAAATCATTCAGGATTCCTTTATCTCTACTCTTCATCATCTAACACCCCAAATAGCGGCATTTCTTCCTGCAAAGAATTATGGAGTATCCTCTCTCCTTTAGACATGCGATACGGTTCAACAATTTGTTTCGCCTTACTTAATTCCAAATAAGGAGCTTGCACTTTCTTTAATCCATTTCGTTTTAAAATCATTTGGCCAGATTGCTCTAAATGCTCTGAACCAGGAGTACCCATGATATTACTATTAATTGCACTATCACATTTAAAGCCGATTCTAACGGTCATATTTAGCTTTAACTTACCATCCAACACTTTCGAATCTGGCCGCTGCATACTAAGCATAAGAAACACCCCAAGTGATCGGCCGACTGCTGAAATCTTTTCAATTGTAGTCATACACTCTTTTTCATCTTTTAGCATGGCCACTTCATCAATAGCAAGTAGAATATATGGTTTTTGATGATCTGGATTTAACTTGTTGTACGCATCAATATGATCAACCTCATATTCTTCCATAAGTTTTCTTCGTTCTCTAATTTCCTTCCACATCTTTTGAAGCATTATTTTCATTTCAATTTCTTCCATACAAACTTCTTTTACATACTTCACTCTTCGCAAGAAATGAAATTCAGAGTTTTTTAAATCTCCAAGATACAAATGCAACGTATCAGGAGACATATATTGAATGAGTGTGGATAGTACAACACGTACCATACTACTTTTCCCGCTTCCCGTTTCACCTGCTATTAATAAGTGTGGTGTATTGGAATCAACCATATCGTACGTAATCGTTTTTCCAAATTGATCCCGGCCAACCACAACAGGAAGACGGTACCCTTTTAATAAGGGCTGCCATTCTTTATAACAGTAATTGTATGGTTTTAGTCCAGCATCTGAACGGAATACATGTAGTACAAACTTTTTCACATCCCCTTCAATCGTAATATTCCGTCCTAATATTTGCTGAAAACAAAACCACTTCTTTTCAATCTTCTGTGGATCTAATCCGTTTGGTATGGTAAAAACATACCTCACGCTTTCTGCTGAAGAAGAAACATTATGTACCTTTGGATAAATAGGCACTTTTCCCCCACGCGTTTGATGTTCCGTATATAAACCTGCTTTTCCGAACACCTCCATAAGCTGATTCCTTAACCTTTGCGTACGAACCCACTCCTTTATAATCCCCATTACTCTCTTCCCTCCTTAAAACATGATTACGATACGAACAAATACATATCCAATCAAACAAACTCCACCAATTCGCGTTCCGTGATAAATACCTTCACTTACAAATTTAGCTGCTGATATATAGTCATGTCGCACCAAGTATTTTTCTAACATGACTGCTCCGATTAAAATCGTTCCCATAACTCCTAATGCAATGTAAGTATGTAATACCTGATCCGACATATGAAGGAATGCGAAAGGACTTAATGAATTGTATTTACGGATTTTCTGTTCTTTATCTTTGTATGACCGATCCATAAACTCGCGAAAAGGAATTGTTTCTTTCCTAGCACGCATTTAAATGCCCCCTTTATAAACAGAATTTAGAATGTAGATATTACATAGCTTCATCTACTTAATACCGTGGTAGTTTTACCTTGGTAGAAATCTTGATAAATACTGTGGTAATCATTCGCAAATTACTTTGGTAACCTCGTATTCTTCTACCTTAATAAATACCGTGGTAGCTGCTTTGATACATCATATTGTGGACAGCTTGTACATTATGTAAAAAACTTTTGCCGTCTATGCGAATAGTTTTTTACATTTATGTCCACAATGTTGAAAATAGGTTCAGGAGGGATTTAAGTGTTTTGGAAATTCGGAGGTAAAAACCGAACGAAATTAGGTAATTTTTTAGATCGGAATGGCTTCACCCAAAATGATTTAGAAAAGACCGCGAAATTAAGTCGTCCTACAGTTTCAAAGGCGTGCAATGATAAAGAATACATACCTAGTCCAACTGTAATGAAAAAGATTTTAAAAGTTATTAGGCAAATAAAACCAAACATTAAATCTACCGACTTTTGGGATATGTAAAAACTGGCTAACTAGAGTCAGTTTTATTTTTTTATAAAAACCCCTTCATAAGAGAACGTATATTCGTGTATAATAAGAACGGATGTTCTTATTATTAAGGAGGCGTAAAGGTGTATGACTACTCAATTTTGCCGAATCGAATTGTTTTATGTGTAGATCTTCGAAGCTTTTATGCTTCAGTTAGTTGCATCAAGATGGGATTAGACCCACTACATACCAAATTAGCTGTAGTAGGAGATGTGAACAGAAATGGCTCTATTGTTTTGGCTGCAACACCACCATTAAAGGCATTAGGTGTTAAGAAAATGGCAAGGTTGTACGAAATACCACGGCGTAAAGACATTCTTGTGGTAAACCCAATCATGGGAACTTATATAAAATGCTCAAATTACATAACGAAATTAGCTCTACAATACGTTCCTATTGAAGATTTTCACCAATACAGCATCGATGAATTCTTTATGGATATTACAAATAGTATCCATCTGTTTGCGAATGAGCCATATGAATTCGCGTTAAAATTCAAACGTGAAATATATAAGAAAACAAGAATTGAATGCACGATTGGGATTGGGCCTAATCCTTTAATGAGTAAAATCGCTTTAGATGTGGAAGCGAAGAAGACAAAAGACTGCATCGCATATTGGAAGTACGAAGATGTACCCATAAAATTATGGCCGATACGACCACTTAGTAAGTTTTGGGGAATTTCGAGTAAAACAGAAGCAAAGTTAAATCGAAAAGGAATACATTCAATTGAAGACTTAGCGAAATACCCGCTCAAATACTTAAAACAAAGTTTTGGAGTTATTGGCGAAGAATTACACCTACATAGCAACGGCATTGATTTTAGCCGCATTGCAGAAAAATACATACCAGCAACAACTTCAATTGGTAAGAGCCAAATACTCATGCGTGATTACACAATAGAAGAATTTCCAATTATCCTTCTGGAACATATCGAAGAAGTTTGCTATCGGCTGCGAAGACATAATAAACTTGCTCAAACCATACAATTTTCTATTGGTTATAGTAAAAATTACGCTGGCGGTTTCAGGAAAACTCACACTTTGAACCGACCTACCAATTTAACAATGGATATTTATCGAATTTGTACATACTTTTTACATGAGTTATATACGGGTGAACCCATAAGATCGATTAATGTTTCTTTAACCAACTTAATCAATGAAGGCGAAGAACAAATCTCTCTTTTCGATAACATCATACAACGCGAAAAAGAAATAAAATTAACTAAGGTAATGGATGAAATACGCACTAAATTTGGCAAGAACAGCATATTACGAGGAGTTTCTTATACAAATAGTGCTACAGCAAGATATAGAAACACATTGTTAGGAGGACATAAATCATGAACAACACTAATATGCCAAAAGGAAGAGGAATGGTAAAATGGACTCCATTTGCTGCGATGCCGGAACAATTTGCTGGTATCCGTGAGATCATTAAAGAAAAAAATAAAATAACGCGTCCAATATTAACACCAGAAGAAAAAGAACTTATTGAAAACTTATTATTATGCTCATTGCTTTCCGAAGAAGAAATATTGATTACATATTACGAAGATGGCTATCTGCTTACTAACTACATGACCGTGACTGATATTGATCCATTGAATTGTTCTATTATATGTACAGATGCTTTTTATAACAGGATTACTCTTAAATTTATGGATGTTGTTGATGCAAAATAAAAATAAAGGGTCTACTAGATTCTGGTGTAAATATATAATAAAGAACAAAAACAACAATAAATCTCTAACGGGATCTCCCCTTATACTATAAGATCAAATACTTGATGAATGAATTTATTCTGATTTTGAACAGACTGGTTGATATTATCCCCTTAAGGTAGACAGTGTAAAAAGACCATGAATACACATGGATGTTACACTTTTACTTGAAGGGGATTTTATTATGGTTAAAAAAGGGGATAAATTTCAAACTTATTCAGATAAATTAAAGATACAAGTTGTAAAAAATTATTTAAATGGTGAGGGTAGCCAATCACCTATAGCGAAGAAATATAAGCTTAGAAGTAGAACACAGTTAATGAATTGGGTCCGGAAATATCAAAAAACAGGTGATATTTCAGACTTGCGGGGGCAAAAAATGGTGGTAATAACGGCTTAAAAAACCTCTTAAAAGGTCGTCCTCGTACGAAGTTCGATAGTATGGAAGAAGAGTTGGAATACTACAAGGCGCAAGTGACTTACTTAAAAAAGCAGTATCCAAATCTATAGGAGATGTTCTTGCTCAAACGGCTAAGTACGAGATTATTGAAGAACTACGTTCTCGGTACAAAGTAACCTGGCTTTTCGTCATTGCGCAGTTAAATCGCTCTAGCTACTATAAGTGGCGTTCAACATGTAGTCAAAGGCAATTACGCCTTTCAAAGGATAATACATTGCATGAACAGATTCAAGCAATTCACATAAAACACAAGGAATACGGTTATCCTCTCATGACAATCGCCTTACGAGAGGCTGGATTTTTTCAAGAAGCGCTTAGCTACTTTGACATCTCTCGTTTTACTAAATAAAAAGTCAATAGTATTCCCATCTGAATCGACTGCATGATACAAATACATCCATCGTCCTTTTACTTTGATGTACGTTTCGTTCACTCTTCATGATTCATTCGTTTGTTTGAGGTAACGTCGAATTCGCTTATCCAACTCAAGACCATATTGATGTACCCAACGCATAATGGTTGTGTGTGCTATAGATAAGCCTCGTTCCTCCATCATTTCCACCAAATCACGGAAACTTAGATTGTACCGTAGGTACCATCTCGTGGTTAATAGAATAATATCTGGTTGATAATCTTTCCACTTGAATAGATTTTGCTTTTCCACACTGATTACATCCTTTCTAGAGTACTAGTATCAGTATGTTCAAGTTTTATAGATTTCTTGCACCAGAACCATCAATTAATTGTACTAAACAATCATACTGTTTAGTAGTATGTTAGCAAGAAGGTCTTTCACTTTTATAACATAAATGTTACAAAAGTCTTTCAGCCGTCCTATTTTTTTCTGATACGATGGGAAGCGTAATCCAAAATTGAATTCCCTGCTTGCCGTCTGCGCGATCCCTCACAACACGTTCTTCCTTGTGCATTTCAATCAATAATTCTGCAATATCTAATCCAAGTTCAGGAGATTACTTGCAAGAGTCTTAGAATTTTTGTATCAAAACCATGAACAGTATAGTAGGAGCTATTCAGGAAACTAAAAAAGAGCAGTTATTGACACTCCCACCCCTAAAGGGGATGGGCTTTCCCGTTCGGAAAATCTGTAAAGAAAGGTATTACTTTTGAATTGTACAAATAGGGAGAGTAACTTCAACTGTTGTTCCTTTATTTACTTCACTCTCAATAAATACCTTTCCTTGATGTGTTTCGATAATTTTATAACAAATCATTAATCCTAAGCCAATCCCCTCTTCCTTAATACTGTAAAAAGGTTCTCCTAGATATGGTATACGTTCTTTTGGGATCCCACACCCTTGATCGATAAAACGAATGCTTATTTGATCATTATCAAGTTTATCAATTTGAATCAGAATTTCTCCTCCCATTGGCATGGATTCAATTGCATTTTTTAAAATATTAACAAATACTTGTTTTAATTGATTTCCTTCACATGGAATCAATGGAATACCAGGTGTATAATCTGTTCTAATTTGTATATTATTCATCATTGCTTGAGGTTGCAGTATCAATAAAACTTGATCAGTTAGCACACTAATATCATTAGGTTGTATCCTTACCACCTGTGGTTTGGCTACCGCCATAAATTCATTCGTAATACTTTCTATACGCTCAATCTCTGATGATACTATATTTATATACCCCTGATTATTCTCATTTTCTGTTGATTTTAGTAATTGCATAAACCCTTTCATTGCGGTTAATGGATTATTAATTTCATGAGCTATTGCAGTGGCTAATTGTCCTACGACAGCGAGTTTTTCAGATTTTCGTAATAATTCTTCTGTTTTTAACCGTTCAGTGATATCACGAGAGATACTTAAGAAAACTTTTTTGCCATTCAAGTTAAAAATACGGACACTAAACTCGGTTGTTATTGTTTTTCCGGTTGGAAAAATATGTTCATCTTGCAAAGTGAAAGAAGTCTGTCCCTCTCTAATTTTTTCTAACAACTGTATGATAATTGGAGAATCTTGTGGTACATTATTGGGGAATGGCATCGAGAGAAGCTCTTCTCTACTATATCCAAATCTGTTACACCCAACAGGATTTACCTCAATAAATCGACTTGGAAATTGATCCTCATTCAACTCTACAACATATACTGCATCAGTTGCTTGTTCAATTAGTGCACGATATTTCATTTCACTATCTCTTAATTGTTGATGTAATCGTTGCCGTTCTCTTTCTGCTTGTTTTCTTTCGGAAATGTCCCTACATATTGCAGATAAAGCTATCACATTTCCCCTTACATCTAGAATAGGTGAAACTGTCAGACTGACATCAAGAAGGCTTCCATCGTTACGTTGTCTAACTGTTTCTAATCTCGTAACTACGGATTCTCCTGTTAGAATTTCCCGGATATTTCCAAGTGATTCATCCATTAAGAAATCAGGCACACAAGGTAATCTTTTACCTATGATTTCGTGTGATGACCAACCAAATATCTTTTCATAAGCTTTATTAGCTTGTAAAATATGTCCCTCCCGATCAGATATGGTAATCGCATCTACATTATGTTTTATAAATGATTCCAGTAATTCTTTAGTTGCCCTTAATTCTGATTCTACCTTTTTCCTTTCGGTTATATCGACTGTAGAACCAACAACTTCAATAACTTGTCCATTTCGTTTAATCGGTCTAAGCGCAATAAGAATAATAGTTTTATCATTCGGCCAGGGTAATTCAAATATAATTTCTTTCCCTTCCCACGCCTGAAGATAATACTTCATTAATTGTGGAACTAAATGGGGAGGAATAATAGAAGCATCAATAGTACGTAAGCTTTTTCCTACCACCCGTTCAGAATAAATTCCGTTTTGATAATAAAACTGTCCATCACACAAAGTGTGTATAAAATGTTTATCCATTTTTTTAAATTTAAAGATACCCCCTTGAAGCTCATGTACGGTATCTTTGAGTTCTTGCTTCGATTTTTTTAATTTTTGATTCATTTTAGATAAGTCCTGTGTTAAGTAATATAATCTTTGGTAAGCTTCCATAAGAAAAACACCGATTAAAAGTCCTAAAGCTATAAATACTAAGCCTGGAGTGTAAAGCACTGTAGTAATAAAGAATACACCTACTAACCACTTCATACCCACAAAAACAGAAAAGTATAGAGGTGCACTTTTAAATGGATGAAGGCTTTTGAAATAAGTTTTAAAAATAGTAAATAGAATACCCATACCGAAATAAGCCATCACAGGTGGTTCCCAATACCCACCAAGGTAAAAGATGCGCATTATAATAATGCTAATTAATGTAATCCAACCAGCAATGCGACCAAAGTAAATAAAAGAAAGAATAAGAGGAACAGCCCGGAGATCGTAGGAAAATCCCATGTACGGAAACGAAAAGAACATCAAGGTAACTGCGATGATCCCTCCATAGAATTTTTCAAAATATCGCCTGGAATGAATCGTAAACACTTGAATAAATATTGCTGCGCTAACAAGTAAAGAAAAAATAGAAAGATTGATGAAATAGTCTTTAATAATCATGTAATGTCCCTCCTTGCATTAAGTATATTCGACAAAAAAGCGGAAAATCCTACAAATAGTATAAACAGTTCAGATGCAAAAAATTTAAAATGCATGTAAGTAATCTCTAAATCTTGGACATACTGATACTGTTACTCTAAAAAGTTGTACAATCGGTATAAATATTGAAGAATTAGTACTTCATACAAAGAAATTCTCCCTAAAGGATATTAACACGAGATTAACATATCGCAAAATCGAATCAAAATACAGACCAGAAATGAGATTAACATATCAACAGACATTAACATGTTAACCTTAGGAACCATTAAAGTGTTAACCTCATGTCAACTCCCTTTACTATTAATGATAACTAGAAACTAACAATACATCGATAAACCATAGGTTTATTAGAATGAGAGTTGAAATACAAAAATTTACAGAATTTAAAAAACACTCAATAAATACAATGATTCCTTATCAATATATAAAGAGTGTTTCTTTATATATTGATAAGAGAATTTCGAGCGGAAGATTAATAGAACATATAGACTGTAAAGTAAAATTACATACAGTGTATCTGATTGTATTTAATAAAGTAATATCAGAATTACTTTGTAACATGCAACTTAGAGATTCCCGATCTACTATTAGATGCATAATTGAAGATTTAGTACTTCATATAAAGAAATTCTTCTCCTGGAGTATCGATATGACATTAACATTTTGCCAAGTAGGATCTAAATGCATGCCGAGAACGGGATTGACACATCAACAGACATTAACATGTTAACCCTCAAGAGAATGAAAATATCATTGTTATGTTAACTATCATTGTTTTTAATAAAGACAAGACATTAACAACAGATCTATAAAACTACAACTTTATTAGGATGAGAATTAAAATACGAAAATCCACACTACTTAAGAACCACACTTTATAAATCGCTAGAGATTTCGCGCTGAAAATTATCAAGAAATGCAGACTATCAAGCAAAGCACTGTCCATTATAGTGAATTCATATCAATAGAATACTATCTTAATTTGAGCAAAATTACTTTGTAATATAAGCTTTAGAAGCTTTAGAATTTTTAAATTCACTCTTGGGTATGTAATTAAAGGAGCAATATTTTAATTAAAGATATTATCCCTGCGAGTATTAACATAAGATTAACATTCTATAGAAACAGGTCCGCATACGTACTAGAAATGAGATTGATATATCAAGAAACATTAACATGTTAACGTTTCGAACAACACAATTGTTAATCTCATATCGACCATACTTAATTCTATCGCTGACAAGACATTAACAAAACATTGATAGATGTAGATCCTTATTAGTATCGCTATTAATATACCAGGTTCACAACGATTGAATATTATTTACAATTAATAAAGTCCATATAGATCCTATTAGTAAAAGCTTTTTCTTTGTGATTTACACTTACAAAATAATCATTTAAGCTAATCAACAAAGCGAATAGTACTTTATAGTGTTTCAAACGACTAACAACCAATAAATTAACTATCCTATACAGTCATCAAATTAGAATTTAACGTTCATATAGACCTATAATAGTTATTATCGAAAATTACTTTACTAATCTTGGGATCAGTTAAATAGAGACACTGCCTCTATTAGTCAAACAGATATCCGTTCTATACTCTCAAGTGTTATGAATGAAACAGGCTCGTACTGAAATTATTAATAATATGGACTCTTTTTATCATATTTATACCTATTATTTTTGAAAGTTCAATGCTATATCCTCATAATTTATTTACAAATCGGTTATATTTACTTATCATTAATATTAAGTGAATAAAAATGTCAATCTCATAGCAACAATTTATAAGGATATAGGGGGCAAAGTTACCTAATTAATCCTATATAACATTGATGCATTTTAAGTCCCAGTTAACAAAACATTAACATTTAGCGGGAATAAACCGCACTTTGTTGATGTGCTGTTAACACTTTAAATGTAACATGTTAATGTTATCTTTCATGTTAATATTAGATAAGGAAGGAATTCCTATTAATATCGTCGAAAAACACTTAACATATCAATCTCATATTTCATGTTAATGTCATTTATCAGCACAATTACATACTGTTAAGGAGGTAATATTATGATTAAGCAGGAAAATCAATCAGCACAAACCATGGTAGATGATGAGAACTCATTACACGAAGACGCTTTTGAAAAAGCCTGGCGAATAACAGAGTTTTCTAAGTTAGTAGGTAGACACCATAATACTGTTTATAATTGGTTCAATACGTTAGAAGAGAAGGGATTGCACGGAACACTTAGAACCAATAATACAAATGAAAAGCTATATAATTCATTGGATTTAAATATAGCTCTTTTCATAAAACAGAAAAGGGATGAAAAGTGGTCTTTAGATGCCATAATCGAACTTTTGCCGCATCAATTCGAACTAAGGCCAGTATCTCCTGAAAACCACTCTAATGAAGTATTATCTCAAATTGATTTTCAAGACGCAGCTGAGACAATTGAAAAATTGGTGGAACAAAAAGTTCAAGCACATTTACAAAACATCGAAATACAATTCCAAGAGAAATTTGAAAATGTATTAAAAGCATTGCCTCAACCTGAAGATCCAATTGCTATGAAAGAACGTCAAAGACAAGAGAGACTTGATAACATAATAATTGAACATAGAGCTCGTAAAGAGTTAAGACGACAAGCTGAAAAACTCTGGAATGAAAAGCCTGAGGAAGAGCGTGTGAAAAAAGTTGGTTGGTTTAAAAAAGAGGAAGATCTAGCAAAAAAACACCTTTTTATTGAGAATTATTTAAACGAAAATATGATAGAGTATATGCAATCTATTATGACATCAGAATAAAAAAGAGGCCCGGGATACTCCCAGACCTCTTTTTTTTATTTTGATGTACCAAACATTTTGTCTGGATCCATAAATGCAGCTAATTCTTCATCATTCTCAGCATCTGCTGATGGTTCCTCATTACTAGTTCCCATATCGATGTAATCACCAAAATTAATACTGAAATCATCGTCTTGATCTTGCATTTCAATTGTACTAATTTGAGATTTTTTAAACTGAATTTGATTTTGCTTCTCTTTAAATTCATTGAATTCTTCAACTAAACCTTTAGACAAACGGGACGGTAATGCATCAGTTTTATAGAACGTATACACACTGCCCATAAAATCATTTTTACTAATTAAATACCCATTAAATACCGTACCGTTGATTGGTAATGTATTCGTAACTTCTACTTTTGCATCATCCATAAATGAATCATCGATATTCTTTTGTTCGTCTAGAATTGCAAGCATTCCAAAATGATGCACCTTAGAAGCCTCCAACTCACCATCATCGTTCTTTTTCATTAATTCTATAGGAGGGTGGAAAGAGCTTCCTTTCAACGATTCTGAGAACATATCTACTATTTCTTTACTATTTTCAATTTGATTCATATTGCGAGAAATTTTATTAATAACTAGACAGCCAGTTTTCTCTAATAAAATACGTTTAAAGTCCTGAGAATCTAAAATAACAGATGTTCCTGCGCCATTAGAAGCTGTATTTAATTCATGGATGATTTCACCAATGCGCTGATTAGCATAGTCTCGTGAATTAGCAATACCTTTTTTCTCATTTTCGTTTAATCCCTTAAATTCATCATAGAAATGTTGGTTATCCGCGAAAACAACGAATGCAACACCTTTTGCTGGTTCATTTGCTAACTTCCAAATCTCTTGAGAGAATTTATTTACTTGTCTTAGTACATCAGGCCCATCGGCTCTTACAGGGAGTGTCACAACAATACCCATTTTAATAAAATCTTTACGCTCAATTGCATTATTGAATGCAATTCTTGCATACTTTTGTTGATTTGCTATTAATTCCTCTCTAGAAATTTTCATTGCCATACTTTTAAGTTCTTCAGCGATTATAGGTTTATTATGAAAAGCCGAGAATTCTTCAATTGCTTTAATGATTGTAGAAGTACCTGTTCCACCGCCTAATCCAGCAAAAAATAGTACCAATTCATCTGTTGGTCTTACACGCTCTGTGATGAATTCTTTTAACTTTTCTTTCGCTTCATCATTTGATTCTAGTACTTTTACAGCACGTTCTGGATTCTTTCCTAGTCCGCCTAATTTTAGTGATACTTGGTTACTTTTAGGCACATTTTTTAATTCGGCTAAATCACCATCGTTACTATTTAAAGCAAGACAGTTGTACACAGATGTTCCATCCGTATGCTTATATTCAGCAAATTTATCTACCATTCTAGTTCCGGCTTGACCAAAACCAACCATTGTCATTTTTACTGCTACTTCGTTTTTCAGAAAGTTCTTCGCCATTATTTTATCTCTCCTTTTTCTTATCTATTCGTTTCTTTACGTTTTCCAAGTTCAATTAACACCTGCTGCCCTCTAATTGTTGAGATTAAAAATTTATAAGGGTGCATAATTTTTTCAGTTATTAATGACATTGAAGATAATGTACTAACACTTACTTCAGCTGATCTTCTTGATATATTGGTTCGTTCAACCTCTAATGAGTATGATTTTCCCTTTAATTTCTTAACTCTCCTATCAATTACAACATTACCTACTATTTCATTTATTGAGATGCCTCTCATATATTTCGTCTCTTGGTATTGTTTATTTACCTCAGATCCTATGTAATGAAATACATTATAAAGTATTTCGTCCTCTTCAAGAATGTCTGCAAACATGTTCACAACTTCAGCAGGAAATTTAATTACTTTATACTTTTCGCTCAATACCTCGTTCAAGTTTCCTCCCCCTTAAAACGTTGGTTAATTATTCCTACGAATATATTACATTAATATAAGACGTATATCAAGTGATTATATATAGAACTTACATATAAAGCGTACAAGTATTAAAGTTAGTTAAAATGTTGATATATAAACACGATTATATACAGCGTACATGCACGCTGTATATAATATATATCAATTTCAGGTTTCATATAATTAACAATACCTTCTATAAAACTATAAATTTAATATTTAATTTGACATTCTTTTGAATAATCCTTTATAAAAAATATCAAATTACAAACATTTCATGTTAAAACACTTCACAAAGCATCCATACGCTCTATTCATAAACTTTATATATAAGCCGTATATATAAACCCTTTAAAATAAAGGTTTTGTGGCTACTATATCAATTTCATATCAACATATTTAACATATTTCATTTCTATACAACTTATATGCAAGTTCTATATATAAAGTGTATATGTACAGTGTGTATAAAACATACTAAAATCATTGCTCTTTTCATATCATATGGTTTGATATGAAAAGAGCAATGATTTTAGTTTAATAAAGAGACCTTCGTATTCAACTAGATTTATTAACGATTTTTCTTCTATTTAAAACCATTGATAAAGGAGATCTGTCAATGTCATGTTATAAGTTCTCCTTTCAGTTATTAACTCACATAATTGCAAGTTCAATATCTCAAGTGTTAGACTCTACACATTCACTTGTTAATCTCATATGTACACCATCTTTATCATTTTAGCCAAGAAGACTCCTTCCTCAAGGAACGCGAAGTGAGTAGGTGGGAGATGAATTGGCTTCGGACAAGAGATGGCAGAAAGCCATCTTAATTGTTCGACATACATAAACTGTTACTTCACTATCTATCGAATGTATGTTTGTTATATAATAGACACATGCCGAAATGGAGGTGAAATGAATGATGATTAATAAAGCATATAAATTTCGTATCTATCCAAATAAAACACAAGCAACCCTAATTAATAAAACGATTGGCTGTTCTCGTTTTGTATTCAATCATTTCCTATCTCTATGGGATAACGCATACAAAGAGACAGGGAAAGGTTTGACATATGGTACATGCTCTGCCAAACTTCCTGCCATGAAGAAAGAG
>NZ_JBFUIV010000041.1:0-15953 GCF_056401715.1 Bacillus sp. P4_E1 | reverse complement strand
GTTATATACCACTTTACTTGATGTGTTTTGCACTTTAATACTTGCATATGTACTATCAAAGTAGTTATGTGGTACACCTGCTTTTAGAGCAATTTGCATTTCTTCTGTTGATTTATTTAAATTTACTTTCGCAAATTCAAAATCTCCAATCCCTTTCAGTGACCATGCAAACTGGTTTCCTTCTAAAATATTCGAAAAATTCGGTGTATCCGGTTTAACCGGATTAGAATCTGTACTTTTCCAAATTTCAGCCGTTAAATTTGGATACCCTAGTGCCGCTACTTTTTGGATTGTATCATTATTTGGGCGTAATCCCCATTTCTCAAAAAACGGAATTAAATTTTGTTTTGCAACCTTTGATGATGAAATCATAAATAATTGTTTTTTCGTTTCATCAGTTTGTGGAATCTCATTTAAAGGCATGTCTCTATACAGCTGATGCAACTTAGGATAGAAGTCTTCTCCATACGCTAGTTGTAATTGCCAAAGCATAACGAGTTTAACAAAAGCATCACTAATCTCGTCATAATTTTTATTAGATTGTTCTAAGTATTGAAACGCCTTAGTATAAGCGCCCTCTTGTTGCAATCTAAAAGGTTGATTAGATGTAAATGCTTTTTCCACAGCAAGGCTGTAAAGATTGACTTGTACCTCTGTCATATTTTTAAAGTTCCAAGGTGCTTGTTGTCTCATATGCCCTGCCTCATGCCAAGGTCCCCATCCATCATTTGTAAATTTATTAATGTCTAATACATGTTGGATTGCATCTCCTACATATGCAGTTCTGTGAGGATATGCATACATATAATAATCCAGAGAATGGTTATCCTCCACATAATGCAGATAATGTTTATCAACTTGTTCTTCAGATAATCCAGATATTTTATCTTGAATTCTAGTAGCCTCATCCATTTTTTTTAAGAGTTGTACAGGATCTGTGTTAGAGCCTATCAAATACTTTTTAACACGAGCTGGGCTAGCAGTAATCAATACACGCTCCCCTTTTAATTCCACCGCATGTGCATTTGGATATTGATTGAGCATATTTATTAAATCTTGTTTCGTATGCTTTCCAAGTTCAAAGAGAGGAGTAGCCGCTCCGCCTGTTGTTACTGTTGTTTGAATGGTACCACCTTGTTGTTTATTATAAAAATAAATCATTCCTCCATTTGGAGATTGAATTGTGTTTGTGCCTGGATTTAAAGTAAATGATTTAATTTTGGAATCTTCCCTCCAAGAAGCATCGAACGAGAAAGTTCCAATATATGCTTGTATACTTTGATTTCCTTGTACCTGAATTATTATTTGTTCATTTGGCTTAGCATATAACCCTGTTGGCTCGTATGCACTAAAATTTCTTTCCCTTCTTTCAATATTTTGAAGTTGGGAGACATCTCCTTTTCCTGGAACTACAAATACACGATTTTCCACATTAACAGAATTTTCATTCTGTAATAACGTTGTAGATACTTTCTTTTGCTGTGCTTGTTCTTCCGCAAAGACTTCTAATGAAGGCGTTACTCCAGTGGCAAACATAGATAATGTGGCAGTTATCATCACTAAATTTTTTGTTTTTTGTTTTTGAACCCTTTTCATAATATCCCCCGCTATATTTCTAGATATTTAAAATATAAATATATAAGTCATATCTATTACTTATATATTTATATTAACTATTTACACATTTTTACACAATTTAACATGAATATACTTACTTATATGAGATAATGGACCTATTTCAATTCACTTGATACGAAGAATAATCAAATGAATGTAGGATAAAAGGAAAGATTTTAATACGTTTATTCTAAATAAATACATAAAATATATAAAAATGTCGAAATATTGACATTTTATATTCTCGTGTAAAAATTTCCAGATAGTTGTAACTAATCACCTTAACTCGGATATACCAGCACTTTAAAAAGAACATGATAATCCTTGATTTTATTGGAATATAAGTAATACCACCTGTTTGTAAAGGTGGATTTTATTAATTTATAAACGTTTACTTTTAATGAATACCTTTATAAACGAAAGTGGTATAATTATGGTAACAAATATAAGGGGAATACCAAAATTGGCTAATATTTATGGATATATACGTGTAAGTACAAAAGATCAAAATGAACAACGTCAATTACATAAGATGATGGAACGAGGGGTGGAAGGTCGACGTATTTTTGTCGACAAAGCAAGTAGACGACATTTTGATCGTCCTCAGTATCAATTATTACGAAAAATATTGAGTACAGGTGATATTGTTTACATAGATGCCTTAGATCGTATGGGGCGTAATTACGACGAAGTAATCGCAGAGTGGAAATACATAACTAGAGAATTACAAGCAGATATTGTTGTTTTAGAAAATGAAACGCTGTTTGATAGTCGTAAGTTCCGTGAAATGGGTGATATGGGACGATTAATGGAAGATCAATTTTTATCTTTGTTGTCTTATGTTGCAGATCAAGAACGAAAAAAAATTCATCAGAGACAAGCGGAAGGGATTGCGATAGCTAAATCTCAAGGAAAACATTTAGGCCGTCCTCCAGTGAACCTTTCGACCTTAAGCAAACAACAAATAAAGATAATAGAAAAAACTCATTCAAAATGGAAGAGTGGCGAAATTACTGYTGTTATGTTTATGGAAATGTTAGAACTAAGGAAAAACACGTTTTATAAAATAATGAAGGAATATGAAGAAGGAAAGTAGCATCGCTCCTATAATAAATGCTACTTTTCCCCTAGTTGTAAGAACGCTGGTACTACCCCATCGCTATCAAGCTAAGAAATGTAAATACCCCCAAAACGAGAAAATTCACATTTTATTGTATTGGGAAGTTTTTCGACAAAATAACATCAAAAACCTCTCGATATTTGATTGTCCCCAAAATAATCGGTTTTGGGATACTAATTTACAATAGTTCAAAAGGTCTATGTATTTATGAAGTACTGCAAAATGTTATCTCGAACTTTTTGACACATTGTTTTTCATAGAAATCACACCACAACAAAAGGTGTACCTTTTGGGACAAAAAAATAGAATCCTTATGATAAGGATTCTGCAACAAGAAAGAACAAACATATAATAATAAAAAGAATTACTTATATTATAATTTGATAATAAAACTAAAATATTGAGAAAATTGAGAATGGATTGAATGTCACTACACGCTTAATTATAATTGATTAGGAGTTGGAGTAGTAATCTGTCATCTGTTCCTTTTTTAAAGAAGATTGATCTCAATCTTCTTTTTTTTGGTGTCTTTTCCTCTTCCCTCGAAAAAGGAAAAAGAATTACTTAAGAATTGTGGAAATTGCTTGCTTGTAGACTAGTTGTTGCTTACCATGAACCATCATAAGAACAGTAAATTTATCCGTTGTAAGGATCTGCCCACGTATGGGAACCCCATTCTTTAAAAATATAGTGATATCCCCTTTTTTCTCTTTTAATTGTTCATACATATCTTCTTGTAAGTTATACATGAAATGCGCCCCCTATTTTTATCTGCTTTTCTTTTAATACTTGCTACTATACAACAATAGTATCACATTTAAATTTAAATACCGCTCTAGGTACATATTTCGCAAGAAATCTATCAAATGTAGTTAAATAAAAAAGATTGATCGTATAAAACAAAGTTTGATTATTTAAAATAAAGATCGATTAAAAATCCTGTGTTAATATGCAGGATTTCTTCTTGTTTCACAAACGGGCCAGATTGTTGAAGAAAACCCGTTTATGCTATAAACTACATGGAATACTAATCATAAAATACTTTAAAAAGTGGGGATATCAATGGTTGTAAAGAATAAAGAGGATTTTAATGGCTTAAAAGTAATTGGTGAAATCTGTGGGGCGATTCGAGATGAATTAGTCCATAGTACGAAACCTGGAATTACCACAAAAGAACTCGATGAAATTGCGAGAGAGATGTTTGAAAAAGCAGGAGCTCAATCTGCCCCAAAAGGAGAATACAATTTTCCTGGATATACGTGCATTAGCATAAATAAAGAAGTAGCGCACGGGATTCCGAAGAGGACACGGACCATTCAAGAAGGGGACCTAGTAAATATTGATGTTTCAGGTTCAAAAAACGGGTATTTCGCAGATACCGGAATTTCCTTTGTAGTAGGGGAAGGAGAGCCAACTTTACAGAAAATATGTGACGTAGCTAAAGAAGCATTCTATGCTGGACTTAAGAAGGCAAAGCCAGGTTCAAAAAAAAGCGCACTCGGAAAAGCTGCACACAATGTAGCGAAACAGCATGGCTTAACAGTCATAAAAAATCTTACTGGACATGGTGTTGGGCGCTCGATTCATGAAGAACCAAAACATATTTTCAATTACTTTGCCCCATGGGATGACGAAATTTTAAAAGATGGTATGGTAATTGCCTTTGAGCCTATGATCTCTACATTTGAAGAGGAAGTTTTCCAATCCGAAGATGGATGGACCTGCCTAACCGATGAAAGCTTTGTGGCTCAATACGAACATACGGTTATTCTTACCAAGGAAGGACCGATTATTACGACATTGTAAGAGCACTAACACCATAATCGGGTGCTTCAGCGTTGAAGAAGGGTAGTTAAAATAATCAAACTTTCTTATAAAAATTTTATACGAGATTTTTAAAGGTAACTCCATTTTGATCAATCTTTGTTCAAAATGGAGTTTTTATATTTGCTGAAAATAAGGGGTCACGGTAAGCTATTTTAATCAAACTTTATTTTAAAGCTACATCAAAAATATAAATAAAATGTCCATTTTACATGAAGTAGTACCCCTAAAAAGTAAAACTAAGTTCATGTTTTTTTATAATTAGTAAAATAGACAGTTAAATATTCATATAAAAACCCCGTTATATCAGTACATACACATGATACAACGGGGTTTTATGGGTTTAACATTTTCTTAGTTTTGTAAAACTCATTTTATCGTCTTCATATGTAATACTTTCGCAAAAGTATACCTTTACGAACAAAACAAAAGAAGAATCCAACTTGGATTCTTCTTTTGTTTTGTTCGTTTAGCTGATTAGGCGGTAATCTACTTTTATAATAATAGTAATCAGCCTCAAGAAATGTTAATTGCGTTTTTATAGAAGTTTTCAGCTTCATCACGAATTGCTTTCCAATCTTCAAAGGCCAATTCAAGTTCTAAAGCAGCAATGAACTCCTCTAAATTTTCGATATCATCAATATTATCTGCCAGTTCTTTTAAATCATAAGATATAGCGCTCCATATCCTATGGACTTTTCGAATAACAGGGAACACGAACTCTTTAGACTGAACCAAATTCATGACTGGAGCTACTAAATAGACAACTGTGTTTTGTGCGACAACGAAATCATTTGAGTCATGCAGTGATAAATATGACATCCGATGCGACCACGTTTGTACTGTTTCTTCGTATTTTTGAATTTCCGAATAAAATTCGGAGAGAGATGTTGCCATAGATTGAGACTGTTGATAATATGTCTGTGCGTGATTAGATAAATCTTTACATATATTTATGAATTTAGATTTAGTATTTGGAGTTAATTTACCATTTTGAGCTTCAAATATTACTTGATTAAGATCATTATAATATTTAATAGAGATTAAATCTGCAAAGGCTACAATGTTTTGAGAAAGGATTAGTATGTCTTTATGTCCTCCATTGTCCCAGAACCTACATTTTTCTCTAACGTTTAACTTAGTTGCAATTGCTTCTTCAACTAATTCACGAAAAATAGAAGTTGTTATGAGTCTATCCCAATTATTTTTTACTTTCCCGTCGAGTATGAGATACATTCTTTCCCTGACTTGATCGATACTAGTTGGTGCTGAGATCCATCTGTTCAAATAATGAGCGAATGAACGCCATTCTTCTATTGTAAGAAGAAAAGGAGAACTTTTCCCTCCTAATTCACGTGGAGAAAAGGCTAAATGGTTCATATGAACACCCCTCTAGATGATTTTTAGTTGTATTTACTTATTCTTTTTTAGAAAGATTCCATTAAACCATTTAAAACAGGATTATGTTTCTTGTAATTAGCAACAAGAGATCCTGCTAGTTCCATTCGGATTTTTGTAACCTTAGAAAGATCTGGCCCATCCTGTACTTTAATTGTCCAAGTTGTAAAAGGATTTGGAATAAAGTAATCATAAGCAAATTCCTCTGCTATCGTGCCATCAGTAATAATCGTTGCACCTACATAGCTAAAACCTCGATTAAAGGGCTCTGTATTAAATTGAAACTTTTTATTTTTATAATCATCATAATAATGTCCCGAATTCGTAATCCGTATTTGTACTTTAGAAGTAGCGTCAACTCCATCTAACCAAATTCGCATTAATTTAAGTCGAACACGGTACTCGTTTTCAAAAAATGAATCATTTAGGTTGATTTCCCAAGAAGCTTCTCTTGTCTCCTTCAGGGTTTTCAAAGCATTAGAATCTGTAATCTCTATTGTTCGATTTTGAAATGGTTGAGGTGGTGGATTAAACTGTTTTAAGGCCTCCATACAGTCCTTTTGTAATGTAGCAACATCCACTTTTAATTCTGATACATCTTTTAAAATATTAGGATTTACATCTGAATCGCGAAGAGCCCAATACTTATAAGCATGTTTATAATTTGCTAAAGCTACAAATAGAATTTGCTTCATATCTAAATAGCGTTGATATAATTTTTGTTCCATTTCTTCGTTTTCAGATTCTTGCCCTTCAAGATTCTTAATATACTCTTTCAATCTCGCAAGATCTGCTTGATAAATATGTTTTTCTAGCAACAGACGAAATAGCTCTTGACTACAGCGAATGATAATAACTTGATTCGAAGCAAGTGTTTGACCATAGACAGCTAGAATATCTAATGATAGTAGATACTCTCTAGCCCCCTCAACTTCTTTCTTAATAGCATCTTCTAAAGCAGCGGCTATTTTCAACTGAAATATTTTCCACGTTGCCTCTCCAGTCAGATCCTCTTTAGGAAGTTCCCACTCATTTTCTTGAATTTTTTTTAAGAGTTCTTCTGAGAAATCCATATCCGTAGATGCTTTTGATATCTCTGCAGCTAGTGCATATATTTTATTAATTAATTCAACTAATTCATTAAGTTTCTCCATACATTCTTTTAATGATTGCGCTAATGCAGCTAGTTGACCTCCAGCTTCTATTACTTCTTTTAAACTGTTAATTATATCGATAATTTCTCCAGGTGCTGCAGTCCCTCCTGTAGCAATTATCGATCCTATAGATTCTGCAAAATTGAGAACAGCGGTCAACATTTTAAAAGCCATTTTCATTTGTTGTTCATAATGATACTTTTTAAGCCCATACTCGAAATCAATTTTAGCTATTGTTACAACATGTTGCTGTTTTTCGAATTGATACAAAGATGATTCAACAGCATTTTGAGCACTTCTCAGATTATCTTTTGCTTGATTAATTAGTGTTTCTTTAAATAACAGTGTATCTTGTTCATGCTGGAGCATAAGAGTAGCTGCTGCTTTTCGATCTGCAATTGCTAGGTTTCTATCTAAGTAACGGTGATATTGTTCCTCAAACTGTTGTGCTGCCGCCAAGAAAGCAGCAATTTCATCCCTATAAAGATCTTTATCCAGAAGTGGAACAAACGTATTCTCACCATGGTTAGCAGTTAAAATGGTAAGTAACGCAGTGCTTTGTATACACAATGAACTTAAATCTTTATATTGAGCTGTAAAAGCTTTCAACCAGTTTAACTGATCAGCTGCAATATCCGGCTGAGATTCATAAAATAGACAAGCTACTTGGAAAACAGACATAAATAGTTTTGGGAATTGAGGTGTAGGAACTACATACGTAATTTCTTCTTTGGTGAATGTACCATCTTTATCGGACAAACGTACGCCTTTATTTCTCAGTTCTATTGGATATGGCGATGGGGAACTTTGATTGTAGATAGGAATAGCATGTAACGTTCCAGAAAGCTCAAGTCCATAAATCGTCAATTGTGCGAGCTTACTTCCATCTTTGTAATCTAGTCGAATCTCTGCTTTTCCATCTGATTCAATTTCCACACGTCTTGTTCGGATGACTAGTTGCATATCTTTTAAAGTACAGTTAAATTTATCAGGAATTCGAACAACATCTGCAAAAATCGAAATCATATTTGGCGCTAGTTGATTTTCCTCAATAAATTTATATACTTCACCCAAATCAACAAATAAACTGCGAATTTCATATTTTGTTTTCGTAGTACTTGAGTAAAAAGTTCCTGGGATATGCTGATTATTCAACAATTCTTCATATAGTTTTTTATAATCCACTTTATGGGCTAACATGTATTTCCCCCATCTACATAAAATTAGGGACAAAAGAAGTTAAATATTACACAAGCGAGAATTCAATCTCTGTTTCTTTAGCTCCTTTTATCCCTATATTAACGGTTAAGTTATTTGTTATACTCGCTCATTTGTTATACTTACGTAATAAAGCTTATTTATTTGAGATAACACATAGTTATGTTCTAGTTGCTCCGGCCTATTAATTTCTTTCAATGTCCTTATACTTATGCAATATATTGATCAAGTATATATCCTACATCTGCATTAATTCGGAAATCATCTGCTTGTTTACCTACTTTTACCCATTGCATAATTGCTAATTCAATTCCAAGGTCGGCAAATTCCGGATCATCATGAATATCTTTCATTGTAATAGTTGAAAGTGTTAAAAGGTCCTTATGAAGAGCAGACCAAATCGCCTTGATTTTATTAATTACTGGAAGAGCTTCCTCAATTTGTTTTTGGGTTTTATCAGTTCCAACATCTGCCTTATCGAGTAAAGACATTAAATAAACATTTCGCTGTATAGTTGCACATGTTGCTTCGATTTTTTGTCTTGTAGCATCAACTTTAGCCTTTAACATTTGCCCATGCGTACTGTCGAGAATTCCCTTTAATATAAAACCAAAAACAGGACCAAGTAATAAAGACAACCAAGATTCCGATTCGTAATCTTCGTAATCTTCTATATATTTCTCCAACTCTTCCCGCAACTTTTTTACTTCCGCTCTAAGTTTTATTTCTTCTTCGCTATTTTTTCCATACAATGCATCATATTTAACCTTAACATTTATTAAGTTTTTATAATCATTTGTTGTATCATCAGCGAACTGTTTAACGGTCTTCGCTAATGTTTCAGCATGGTCACTGAAAGCTTTCGCCTCTTTCGCTAATTTTTCGCAAATTTTCTGAAACTTTTCTAAGGCCACAGTATCACCTTCTAAAATATCCGGTAAGTAATCAAGTAAGGGTGCATAGAAAACTTCCGCTCTTCTTGAATAATTAACAATTTGATTCGCAACATCAAGAATTTCTCTATAGGTAGTATCGTTCCAGTTTTTACAATGTCCTTTAATGCTTGTATTAACCGTATACAGCTCTCCGAAGTCTGGAAGCTCCGCTGTGTTTTCTAACGCTAAAGCTTTACGCATCTCATTAACATTTACAGGTAAATATGCACCATCACCGGTGTATTTTTGAATTCTAATCCATTCATCTTTTTTTAGTAAAAAAGGATTATCCTCCTTACCTCCAAGATCTCTTGCTGAAATATCTCTTTTTACCATAACAATACACCCTTTCTATTTTATAAAATGAAATGAAATTATATTATATTATTGTTCGCACTCCTTCTATAGCAAAAAATATGTCCAATATTTCGAACTTCAAACTGTACATAGTAAAGTAGAATACAAGTTCAACAATCAATCCATCTCTCCCTTAATTTGGTTATTTTGATACCCACTCAGTATAATTTACAAACTCCTAATCTAGAATTGAGAAATATATTTTTTAGTGTAATTTCTAGCGTGTTCCCCCAATTTTTAAGTGGCATATATTCCGTATTAGAGAACACTATATTCAGAATATAAGTTATATTAGAAGTCCGTTTTATTTTTATATTTAAGTGGTATGTGAAGCGAACAGCTAATAGGGAGCTCATCTAGAATTTCACTAAAAAAATAACCAAATTACGACTGATCCAATTTAATGTATTTTCATATTCTTTTATTACCTTATAGAATAAATTTTTCTTCAGTTCTACAATTTCTATAAACTTCACTTCTGGTATTTCTCCATTTTTGCACATAGGTTGAATATCATGAGGTGCGGTTTTTGATTCATAAGGTTCTATACCTCTTTATTAGCAGTGTTTTGAATGTATAATTTCTTTGTTGATTTTGAGGATATCAGGACATTTGGTATGAGTTCAATGATTTAAGGGTATCAAATGTAAACTAATTGGGTAAAAGTTTACATTCGGGTTTTGGATCATTTATAGCTAATTTGGTAATAAATTTCTCAATATAGATATAGATGTTAATTATGGTTTTAAAATTCGAAATTAACAAAATTTAAATTATAATAACAATATGATGGTTATCTCTTTTGTTTACTCCTTGTACTAAAGATAAGATCGTGTTCGCCAATCTTATCTTTTTTCTTTGTAGATTTTTTGATACAAAAAAGGAATCCTTATAATATTATAAGGATTCTACAACAGGGAATAACAAAATATAAACAATAAAAAGATGTTTTTGCCCATCCCCCCGAAAAGAGGGTACATCCGAGATACGTGTAAAAATAGGTCATAGCCTTACTTTTATTTCCAAATGCGATTTATTGAGATTATATGGTTGTTTCATTAAAAAAGATTAATCAAAACTCATTTAGAATTCTTTGATTGAAGAGATAAAGCATCGCAACTTTATTCAAAACTTCGCGTCTTTCTTACAAACATCGTGACTCTATTTCAAGCGCACAAAAAGTTTGATTAAAATTGAATATTTTTCAAATCCGTACTTACTGCCATAATTTTGTTGTAAACAAGAATACCTGGGTTAACGATTTCATCATATTTCTCTTTATGACGTTGATTACATTGTTCTCGTGCTCTCTCAATGGCTTGATCATCGGAAATCGTCACCGTACCGTAACCAAACGATAACGGTTCATCATCAACATTGAATTGACATCCAAGGGTAAGTTTTGTGGGTGGAATTCCACCGTCAGGAAGCATACCGAATTCAGGTGGTGTTATTCTAGACTTGACGTTATTCAAAAATTCATTGGCATTATGACTAAGCATTTCTGCATATTCTTTAGTTGATGTTTCAAATGGTACTTTCCAGTTATCAGGATTATGAGTAGCCAATGTTTTTAGAATAACTAGATGTAAACTACAAGCAAGTTCTAGTGCGCCGATGGCTATATCCCCTAGTCTGTAAAAACGTTGTACTAGCCTCGAAGCCTCTGATTGAATATCTTCGATTAATTTTATGTTGTTTCCGTTTGAACCTGCGAAGTATTTTAATTGTTCTTTAACATTATCGGTATCGGCCAAATATTCTCTGATAAAAGCCTCATCGATAGCTTTGTTAATGTAGTTACAAATTTGTTCTACTGCTTCTTTAAACAAATCACGAGTTTGGTCAGCTTCTTCCTTAATAAAAAGGTGTTTTATTAAAGCTACTGCAGCGAATCCTGCGACTCCACTTATCACACCACCTGTAGCTTCTACTGCTACCCATTCCCAAGAATATGGTTCTGGAGAACATGAAGAACATGTTGAAGTTTCTGGACACATTGTATCATTCATCCTTTTCTTTTTTTTATCATATGCTAAATCCCTAAAATTTATTTTCTTGATAACATAAACATAATATTTTCTTAACAAATATGTCTTAGCGTACAGGGGGTACAGCAACGATTACTTCTTTTTTGAGTCACTTGACAATTTCTATGTTTTTTATGGAATTTTACTATACCGAATATGACTTCGGTATAGTTATTTAATGAAAAATCAGTGATTTTCTTAACCGAACACGTAATTTCTCATTCTAATTTCACTTTACCGAATACAAAAAAACTATAAAAATGGGATTATTACGTACATTTTTCTTGAGTGGCTCCAAAAGTAAAGAATCGTTGCCGTACCCCATGCCCATCAAGCTAAGGTTGGGTCTTCCATGAACTTCCGTTCTTGTTGCCTACATGCTTGATAATTTGTTTATTTGTTTTTAAAAATACGCATACCAAATAAACCTTGATACGGTGTATTTTTAAAGATTATGCAGTTTTCTGCTTTAGATTGGATACAGTAAACTGATAAACGACACCTAAAATATCAAAGACTGTCTTTTTCTCATATCGATGGGATTTCCGTCCGTTTTTCTGTAAGAAGTCAAATAGACAAAGGAAAATTTTTGATACTTCTTGGGTGTCTTTTTGTATAGCTTCATATACTAAGTACAGATGATCTTGAATTATATAAATTGCTTTATATTCACTTAATTCTTTTTGTTTTTTCTGTAGTAACAGCTGTCGCATTTTGAACATAGTGGAAGAACAAAGAAAAATAGCGATTAACTGTCCATAAAGATGACATTCTAGACGCTCTCGCTTAATATTGTGACAATGATTAATACCAAAAAGAGATTTCCATGTTTTAAATACAATCTCTATTTGCCAACGTAGTGAGTAGATATTATGAACCTGTTCCATCGGAACAATTTCCCATGGTATGTTGGTAATATAAACGTTGATTTCTGTTAATCGTTTACTTTTTTCAGAGTATGTAACTCCTTTTTTCTTTTCAACATAGGTTTGCTGTTTCCTACGTTTATGAGTTTGAGTTGATGTCAGTCTGTATATTACAACTCGTGAGGGTAATTTTTGTTGTCCAATATAGGCATTCCGAATTTCATAAGTATCTCCTGGTTTTATCTGATGCATAATATCTTCAAGGTTAAGTAAAACATATAGAGATTGCTTTTTTACTGTCCCATCCCGAAAGAATTCTGGAGAATCATTTTTTACATATACTCTATTATTTAATTTCAACCGTGAAACATAGAATACACCGCGTTGATCCATCTGGTCTAAATCTTTTAGAGAAAAGTACCCTAAATCTCGAATACATAAATCTCCTGGGCGTAAGGTATCTAAACAATCTGTACCAAAGGTTTTATCATTTTTTTACCTGGCTCCATTTGAAAATTGAGGAATTTTCCACTATGTAAATCATACTCTAGCTGTATTTTGATGCCGGCTATTTGTGCACATCCTCCTGAACCAGGATAAATAGGAGCCAAATGATTAGGGACTTGAAAAATAGTAGCATCTAAAATACGTATACGTTGAAAATAAGAAGTATATTGGTTTTTGATTTGAGACGAATCATTTAGTTGACTTTTGACTAAAAGAGAAAATATACGCTGTAGAAATAAAACAGCGCATCGGTTAAAACGTTGATTAAGTCCTTCTGGACTCATAAGTGTAGCTGTATTTGCATAAAGTTGACTACATAATCGAGTGAGGGAATCACTTGCTACGTGTTGACTAATCCAAATACATAAAGCGGCCAAATCTCGTGCGCCATACTTACTTTTACGTTTTACGAAACCCGTCTCCTGTGCGAGCTGTTGAAGGATGTTTGGAGATAGATATCGCTGTAGTTCTTCAGCGAATAAATGAAACTCATCTTGAATCGATAGAGTCATACAAAACGCCATCCTTTCTGTATATTTCTACAAAAAGAATAGCGTTTTTTTGATTATATGGATACAAATTTATCTTAGTTTGATAGCGATGTGACGGTACCCCTAAAAGATATTAAACAAATTATTAATATACTTACATCGACTATAAGAGAAAATATAGTCATACAATCATTTAAGGGCATAAACATAACAAAGAGTGAAAACATTGCAGAAACAAGCGGGATAGAAATCTGTAAAATAGTTATCTCTCCATTTTTGTAAAGCTGATAAGATTTTAAAGAGATGATTAATAAAACAAAAGATGTCAGTACTAGTCCTAAATATCCCCAACCATCTTCAATAAACCAAGGTAAAAAGGGCATTCGTGTTGTGAAAACAAATAAATTAAATATTAACATACCAATTATTACGATATTTAAAAAAAAGAAAAGGGTTGCTTTTTTCTTCATTTGAATCACTCTCCAAAATTTGATTTTGTATTTTTACTTTATTTAAGATTTTTGTTATAACATCGATTAGTGATCATTTAATACGTTTTTTCTGTGAATCTATTGTAATGATTTTGTTACTTCTATAAATCTTTTTTCAATTTCATCTAATTCAAATGAACTACATATCCTATGGTTTTCTTTATTTAAAATTCGATAATGTTGAGAAAGAATATTTTGTTGTATTTTATAACCATTTAACTCTCTTATTTGTCTCCACCATAGTTTTCCTCCTAAAGTTTTTGAGGAACTATTATTATAATGTGTAAAAGCAATTGTTTTGATAATCTCGTTAATATCGTCTCCAAAAGTCATCTGGATTATATCGCTATCTTCAAAAAGAGTGACAACACACACAGCACCTGTCCATGTGAGACTACGTCTACCTTTTTCTATTTCTACTAAGGTTTTTTTTGATAAACCGATAACTTCAGACATTTTATCTTGTGATAAATCATTTTCAATACGGATGAGTTTTAATTTTTTATTTACTAATTGAATAAATTCTTGTTTATCCATAATATCTCTCCTTCTCTTGCGGTGTAATTTTACACTTTTTTTGTGATATGTATTTTTAAAAATATAAGTAGAAAACCCTTATAAAATTGGTATAAAACTAGTAGAAAAATAGTATAAAATCCGTATAACAGTTATACTCATCGCACTCACACTTAAAAACAAGGGGGAAAATAAAACAACAATAACCTTTGTATCTATGGTTTTATTTTTTAATTAGAATTTTTCCCAAAAGATATTAAACAAATTATTAATATACTTACATTGACTATAAGAGAAAATATAGTCATAAAATCACTTAAGGTTAACATAACGAAGAATGAAAACATTGCAGAAACAAGCGGGATAGAAGTCTGTAAAATAGTTCTCTCTCCATTTTTGTGAAGCTGATAAGATTTAAAAAAGGTGATTAATAAAACAAAAGATGTCAGTAATAGACCTAAAGTTCCCCAACCATCTTCAATAAACCAAGGTAAAAAGCGTATTGATGATGTGAAAATAAATAAATTTAATATTAACATACCAATTATTACGTTATTTATAAAAAGATAATGGTTGCTTTTTTTCTTCATTTGAATCACTCTCCAAATTTTTATTTACTAATTGAATAAATTCTTGTTTATCCATAATATCTCTTCTTCTCTTATGGTGTAATTTTACACTATAAGAGAAGTTTTGTCTATACAAGTGTAATTTCACACTTTTGTTTTGTGATATGTATTTTTAAAGGTTCTGGTGCAAATATATGAAGAATAACACGGAGAATAGTAGACTCCTAACGGAATCGTATTTTATACTATAGGTCCAAACACTTGGTGGATGAACACTTTTTGATTTTGGACAGACTGGTTGGTCTTACCCCAGGCCCATCAAGCTAAGACTTTGAGACACCCCCATAACGAAAACTTTACATTTTTACAGTTATTTATGAGAATTCGGCTCATTTTTTTCGTTTTGGGGAACAATTAATTTCTTAAGTTGATGGCGATGGGGTCACCATACATGCCCATCAACTTAAGAATTTTCTCTACCCCCAAGTGTCTTTTTCCAAACAAACTAGATAGGAAAGAGTAATGTCTTTTATCAATCTTTCGATTCAAGAGGAATTACAGCAATATCTTGTGGAATAGAAGAATTTTACACAATAAAAAAAGCCCCCTATTTGCAGTGACCCCTGTCAAGTAGACAGTATTTAAAAAGCGCAACTAAGCAACCTGAGTTCTATATTTATATGGACTCAGGTTATTTAATTTCTTTTGAAATCTTTGATGATTATAAAAGTGCATATATTTACGCACGGCAAGTTTGACCTCATTCGCTTTACGGAAGGAGTATAAATGAAAACACTCTGCCTTAAAGTGACTGAAGAAGTTTTCCATACAAGCATTATCCCAACAGTTGCCTCTTCGAG
>NZ_JBFUIV010000040.1:0-16247 GCF_056401715.1 Bacillus sp. P4_E1 | reverse complement strand
AACTTCATAAGAGCAAGCTCTTAATCCATTCGCTCGACTTGCATGTATTAGGCACGCCGCCAGCGTTCATCCTGAGCCAGGATCAAACTCTCCAATAAAGTTAGTTTGTCTAGCATCTAAAAATAAAAATTGACGTTCACGTTGTTTGTTTCGTTCAGTTTTCAAAGAACTTGTTTGCCGCTCATTTGCGACTCCCTTATGTTAACATTTTCATATTTCAATGTCAACTAAGTTTTTCATTTTGTTTTGTCGCTTTCTGCGTTGTTGCTATCGGCGACTTGTTTTATATTACACCTCTAAACTCTAATCGTCAATATGTTTTTCTAAAAAATATAAAAAGGCTTATTCCTTTTAAAATAAGCCTTTTTATCCTATAACATTCTATTCATTTATTATTTTTCTATAATTGGTAATGAAACGATGAACTGAACGATCCCGTCCTCATACTCAGCTCGAATACTACCACCTTGCAACTCAACAATACTTTTCGCAATAGCTAATCCGAGCCCCGAACCTTCTGTTACTCTACTTCTTGATTGATCTTTCTTATAAAACCGTTCAAACAAGTTCCCTAACTCTTCTCTCGTAAACTCTTCACTATGATTCGCAATAACAATTTGTATATTCCTGCGCTGCCTTTGAAGAGAAACTTTTATCTCTCCGTCATCTTTACTATACTTAATTGCATTCATTAGTAAGTTGTCGAATACACGAACCATCTTTTCCGAATCAATCATCGCATATGCACGTTCCTCAGGAAACTTCTTAACAAACATAAGGCCATGCTCTTCCGCTTGTGGTACTAACTCTTCTATTAATTGATCAAGTAACTCATTTACACACACTTCCTGTTTTTCTAATACAACTTGTTCATTCGTTAACTTCGTATACTCAAATAAATCTTCTATTAAGTTCTTTAACTGCTCCGACTTTGCAAAAGCAATTCTCGTATACTCATCATGTTGTTCTTTATTTTCATATTTAGAATCTCGAAGTAATCGCAAGTAACCCATTATAGAAGTCAGTGGTGTACGTAAATCGTGAGATACATTCGTAATAAGCTCATTCTTTTGCTTCTCTAATTTACGTTCCTTTTCTATATTATTCATAAGCTCTTCCGCCATATTATTAATATTCTCAGTTAAAGACGCAATCTCATCTTCACCTTTTTTCTCAATACGGTACGCTAAGTTTCCTTTTTCTATTTCCTTTACACCTTGTGCCATCGCTTCAATTTGCTTCATCTTTCTCTTTGTTATATAGAAGAAAGAGAAAATAAATACAAGTACACCTATGAAAAACGGAAACGGTCCTTCTTGCGTATCATATATTACTTCACCTTCTGGAATCCCACTAACAAACATGTATAAATTCTTATCTTCTATTGTAATAGGTGCAAAAGCTATAAATTCTTTTCTCGTACTTTCAAATTCTTTTCTACCATTCATATAATTAATCGCAAACGATGATGCATTACGAATTGTATTATGCAAATCAATTTGCTCTTCTTGCGCCTGCTTCGTTTTATATAAAACTTTACCGCTCTCGTCAGTGACCAACACTTTTAAAGCTCTAGAGTTTTGTTCTAAATTTTGATTCTCTATTTCAATCATAGTTGATATAGCTTCTAATTTATTTTCATGAACTGAACTATTTGCCACGCTTTGAGCTTGTTGATTAATTTGTTCCATACCAACCCGATAATCGATCGTCGCCTCTCGATTCGCATTCTCAAAAAACGGTGCTGCTGCCTTCGCTGACAAAATCCCTAACAACGCACAAGCAGTAAACGCAGTAATAAGTTGAATTCGTATACTCCGTTTCACATTCTTCACTATCTTTCCAATTAATTCTCGAATTTTCCTAACATAAGTAAATGGATTAAATATCTTTTTCAATCTTATACCCCACTCCCCATACTGTTTTTATATATATTGGCTTCCTTGGATTCTCCTCAATCTTTTCACGCACTTTCCGAATATGAACCATTACCGTGTTATCCGACTGGAAAGATCTTTCGTTCCAAACCTTTTCATAAATTTGTTCCGCACTAAAGACCATCCCCGGATTACGGACTAGTAATTCTAAAATTGAAAATTCCCTCGGGGTCAGTTTCACTTCTTCTCCATCCACAATGACTGTATGAGTGGAGATGTTTATTTTCATCTCTCCAATTTCTAACTCGTCCTCATTTTGAATAGCAAAGCCATTCATTTTCATATAACGACGTAGCTGAGATTTAATTCTTGCGATTAACTCTAACGGATTAAACGGTTTTGCTACATAATCATCTGCACCTGTTGTTAATCCTAAAATTTTATCCATATCTTGCGTTTTTGCCGAAAGCATAATAATCGGCATTTCCTTCGCTTCCCTTACTTTCATACACATATGAATACCATCTACTTTCGGCATCATAATATCTAATACGACTAAGTGCACTTCATTTTCTTCTAATATACGTAACCCTTCTTCTCCGTCCCCTGCTTGCAGTACTTTATATCCTTCGTTCTTTAAATAAATTGTAATAAGGTTCCTAATTTCTTTTTCATCATCTACGACAAGTATTGTTTCCCCGGCCATACTATCTCCCCCATCACTTTTTTAATCCCTAACTTCTATTATAAGAAAACTTCTGAAGAAAAACGCTCGGAAATCCTTAAGATTTTCTGAAGACGCAAAAAAGGTCTAGACTCCCCTCAAGTCTAGACCTTTCAAAAAACCCCTTTTATTTACGAACGTAGATGAAATATAGTACGAATAAAACTCCCATAACATACATAATTGGATGAATCTCTTTACGACGACCACTCACAACCATTGTAATTGGATAGAAGATAAACCCGATTGCAATTCCTGTTGCGATACTATACGTAAGTGGCATTGAAATGATAGTAAAGAACGCTGGCACTGCAATCTCGAATTTCTTCCAATCAATTTCTCCTAAAGATGAAACCATCAAGATTCCTACAATAATTAATGCTGGCGCTGTTACAGCTGGTGTCACAACACTTAATAGTGGTGAGAAGAATAGTGCCAGTAAGAAGAACCCTGCTGTTACAACCGCTGTAAATCCAGAACGTCCTCCTGCTGCTACCCCCGCAGACGATTCAATGTAAGACGTTGTTGTTGATGTACCTAAAATCGCACCAATTACAGTTGCAATCGCATCTGCAAATAACGCTTTACCTGCACGTGGTAATTTATTGTTCTTCATTAATCCCGCTTGATTCGCAACCGCTACAAGCGTACCTGCTGTATCAAAGAAATCGATAAAGAAGAACGTTATAATAACAATCGCCATTTCAACAGTGAAAATGTCTCCAAAGTGAGTTAATGCTACCCCGAACGTTGGTTCTAGACTCGGTATTGCTCCCACCACAGCTTTCGGAGTATCAATTAATCCTGTTGCTACTCCTAAAATTGCCGTAAGAATCATGCCGTAGAAAACAGCACCATTTATTTTCTTAATCATGAAGATGATTGTAATAACAACTCCGAAAATTGCTAATAACGTTGTGCCCTTCGTTAAATCCCCCAATCCAACAAGGACAGCATCATTCTTTACGATAATTCCGGCATTTTGGAATCCAAGGAAGGCAATGAATAATCCGATACCCGCCGCTACTGCAAACTTTAACTCTACTGGAATTGCATTAATGATTTTTTCCCGAATACCTGAAGCAGTAAGAATAATAAAGATAATACCTGACATTAATGTTCCAGCAATTGCCGTTTGCCACGGAATTCCCATCGTTAACACCGCTGTATAAGCAAAGAACGCGTTTATTCCCATACCTGGCGCTAAAGCAATCGGATACTTCGCAAATATCCCCATAATTAACGAACCAATCGCCGCTGCTAATGCTGTAGCAACGAATACTGCACCTGGATCCATTCCTGTACCTGCCGGTAATCCTTTAACATTTCCAAGTGACAGCGTAGCAGGATTGACAAATAGTACGTAAGCCATAGATAGAAATGTCGTTAAACCTGCTATGAACTCTGTTTTATAATTTGTGCCGAGTTCATCAAACTGAAAATAGCGTTTCATCTTACGTTTCCCCCGTTATATGATTACTCGCCGTATGTCACCCTAGCCCTCTTTTATTTATAAAAATAAAAAAGGCTTCCATTGCATATACATGGAAGCGTTCTATGAATAAAGACAAGTTTCCCCTCATCTTTATCAAAACGCCTCGTAGTCAAGCCATTTACGGTAGCTAGGTAGAAACTTTCGGGCCATATCCCCGATATTATACGACGGCATAATATTCACTTTTCGTTTGAATTACATACTCATATTAACTCGAGGAGGTGGTTTTGTCAATTTAAAAACGAACATTTTTATAAACTTTTATATTTTCGTTCGTATTAAGGGTAAAAACAAAAAGATCCATCTATACATGAACGATAGATGGATCTTTTTTATTACAATACTATTCCCACTCAATAGTTGCTGGTGGCTTACTCGTTATATCATACACGATACGGTTAACGTGTTTTACTTCGTTTACGATACGTACAGAGATTTTCTCTAATACGTCCCAAGGGATACGTGCCCAGTCAGCTGTCATACCATCGATAGATGTTACTGCACGGATACCTACTGTGTAATCGTAAGTACGCTCGTCACCCATAACACCTACGCTACGCATACCAGGAAGCGCAGTGAAGTATTGCCAAACTTCGCGGTCTAATCCTGCTTTTATAATTTCTTCACGTAAAATTGCATCAGATTCACGAACGATTTCTAATTTCTCTTCTGTAATTTCACCTAATACACGAATACCAAGTCCTGGACCTGGGAACGGTTGACGCCATACGATTTCATCAGGAATTCCTAGTTCTGATCCTAATACACGTACTTCGTCTTTAAATAAAGTATTTAAAGGCTCAATTAATTTGAACTGCATGTCTTCTGGAAGTCCACCAACGTTATGGTGAGATTTAATTGTTTGTGCAGTTGCTGTACCACTTTCAACGATGTCCGTGTAAAGTGTACCTTGCGCTAGGAAGTCCATTCCTTGTAATTTAGAAGCTTCATCATCAAATACGTAAATGAATTCATTACCGATGATTTTACGTTTTTGCTCTGGATCTTCTACACCTTTTAACTTGTTCATGAAGCGCTCTTGTGCATCCACTTTAATAACGTTCATATGGAAGCCTTCGCTAAATGTTTTCATAACACCTTCTGCTTCATCTTTACGAAGTAAACCGTGGTCCACGAAAATACATGTTAATTGGTCACCAATCGCTTTATGAATTAATACTGCTACAACAGAAGAGTCTACACCGCCACTAAGTGCGCATAATACTTTTTTGTCTCCAACAGTTTCACGGATCTTCTCTAATTCTACTTCGATAAAGTTCTCCATGTTCCATCCTTCAGAACAACCACATACGCCGAATACGAAGTTTTTAATTAAATCGTTTCCGTGCTCAGAGTGACGTACTTCTGGGTGGAATTGTACACCGTATAAGTTTTCCCCTTCATTGCTCATACCAGCAATTGGACAAGACTCACTTGTTGCATCTACTACGAATCCTTCAGGTAAACCAGTTACTAAGTCACCATGGCTCATCCATACAACTTGCTCTTCTGGAAGGTTCGCATATAATTTTGATTCGTTCTCTACTTTAAGAACAGCTTTTCCATACTCACGGTGGTTTGCACGTTCTACTTTACCACCGAAGTGTTGTGTCATAAGCTGCATACCGTAACAAATACCGAAGATCGGTAATCCTAGTTCAAAGATTTTTTCATCACAATGTAATGCGCCTTCACCGTATACACTATTTGGTCCACCAGAGAAGATAATCCCTTTTGGATTCATTGCTTTAATTTCTTCTGCAGTAATTGTATGTGGATGAAGTTCACTGTATACACCGAACTCACGAATTCGACGTGCTATTAACTGATTGTACTGACTCCCAAAATCTAAAACGATAATTGTATCATGCTGCTTCTTCAAAATAATCACCCCAACGTTAGTTCTCGTATATAAATATTTTCACCAATTTGGCGAAAAGCATTACTAATATAATAAAAAAAGCCAGTCCTCCGCCTCTAGTCTCATGACAAAGAAAAGGCAGGGGTCTGGCTTTATAAAGAAAGATAGTCTTCCGCTCTTTATAAATATAAGACGCACTGCCTTCATAGTCAGGTTGTTTACGGTAACCCGGTAGAGACTCTCAAACCATATCATCGAGGATATATGAAGGATTGTTTTATATTATCTTCCTAGATTCTAACAATGAAGTATCGATATGGTCAAGAGAGAAAGCGACAAAATTCTACAGAAATTATTTTCCTGCGCTCAAAAACATAAAAAAACATCCACTTCTATATAGAAGTGGATGTTTTTCGGGAGAACGGAATTACATCATTCCGCCCATACCACCCATGCCCATGCCGCCCATGTCAGGCATTGCTGGTGCATTTGGTTCTGGCTTGTCAGCAACTACAGCTTCAGTTGTTAAGAACATAGCTGCAACAGATGCTGCGTTTTGAAGTGCAGAACGAGTTACTTTAGCTGGATCTACGATACCAGACTCAAGCATGTTAACCCATTCGCCAGTAGCTGCGTTGAAACCAACGCCTACTTTTTCGCCTTTTAGACGCTCTACAACTACAGATCCTTCTAGACCAGCGTTGATTGCGATTTGACGAACTGGCTCTTCTAGTGCACGAAGTACGATGTTGATACCTGTTGCTTCGTCGCCTTCAGCTACGATAGAAGCTACTTTTGTGTATACGTTCATAAGTGAAGTACCACCACCTGCAACGATACCTTCTTCTACTGCTGCACGAGTTGAGTTAAGTGCATCTTCAATGCGAAGTTTGCGCTCTTTTAACTCAGTTTCAGTTGCTGCACCTACTTTAATTACTGCTACACCGCCCGCAAGTTTAGCAAGACGCTCTTGTAATTTTTCACGATCGAATTCAGAAGTAGTTTCTTCTAATTGCGCGCGGATTTGACCGATGCGAGCTTCGATTTGTTGTGAATTTCCAATACCTTCAACTACAGTTGTGTTTTCTTTCGTTACAACAATTTTACCAGCACGTCCTAAAGATTCAACTGTAGCAGATTTTAAGTCACGTCCTAATTCTTCAGTGATTACTTCGCCACCAGTTAAGATTGCGATATCTTCTAGCATTGCTTTACGACGGTCACCAAATCCAGGAGCTTTAACAGCAACTACATTGAATGTACCACGAAGTTTGTTCACTACTAATGTAGCTAACGCTTCGCCTTCTACATCTTCAGCAATGATAAGAAGTGGTTTACCTTGTTGTACCACTTGCTCTAATACTGGTAAGATTTCTTGGATGTTAGAAATCTTTTTGTCAGTAATTAAAATGTATGGGTTATCAAGAACTGCTTCCATTTTGTCAGAATCAGTAATCATGTAAGGAGATGCATATCCACGATCAAATTGCATACCTTCTACTACGTCTAATTCTGTTGTGAATCCTTTAGATTCTTCTAAAGTAATAACGCCGTCGTTACCAACGCGCTCCATTGCTTCAGCGATTAATTGACCTACTTCTTCGTCAGCCGAAGAAATAGCAGCTACTTGTGCGATAGAAGATTTACCTTCGATTGGTTTAGAAATCGCTTTTAATTCTTCAATTGCAGCAGTAACAGCTTTTTCGATACCTTTACGAAGCCCCATTGGGTTTGCACCAGCTGTTACGTTTTTAAGACCTTCACGAATCATAGCTTGCGCTAATACAGTTGCAGTTGTCGTTCCGTCACCAGCTACATCGTTTGTTTTGCTAGCAACTTCTGCTACTAATTTCGCACCCATGTTTTCGAATGCATCTTCTAATTCGATTTCTTTTGCGATTGTTACACCGTCATTTGTAATAAGTGGTGAACCGAATTTTTTCTCAAGTACAACGTTACGACCTTTTGGTCCAAGCGTTACTTTTACTGCGTTTGCAAGAGTGTCGACACCGCGAAGCATCGAACGACGTGCTTCTTCACTAAATTTAATATCTTTTGCCATAATAATTGACCCCCTTGGATTTTTAAAATGTATATAATTAACCGATAATTGCTAAAATGTCACTTTCACGTAAAATCAAGTAGTCTGTACCTTCGTATTTCACTTCAGTACCTGCATATTTTGAGAAGATGATAAGATCACCTGCTGCTACCTCTAAAGCAACACGCTCACCATTTTCAAGCACTCGGCCTGTACCTACTGCAATAACTTTACCCTCTTGTGGTTTTTCTTTTGCAGTTTCTGGTAATACAATACCACTTGCTGTTTTTTCTTCTGCTTGAACAAGTTCAATTACAACGCGATCACCTAATGGCTTTAGCATGAACAATAACCTCCTCATTTTGTTATGTAAATTTTATTTATTAGCACTCAAGTCACACGAGTGCTAACACACTTCTAATAATAAATAATCTCAATTTCTTTTGCAAGTAAAAAAATCATAATTTTTTCGCAAATTACTTTATGCACTTTCCTATATATCATTACTTCTTCTACTGCCTTTACTATATGAATCGTTGTTCCCACTTCTTGTATGTTACAATATGAAAGACACCCTAAGTTGTTTTCGCTAAACGTACAACTTTTTCCTGTCTCCTATTTTATTTTCAAATACTTATTTACAAAAAAAATATAATTCAAATGAAAGTTTATATCGTAGGTAGCATATTTACATGTTATCCTACCTTATCTCATACACTAGAGTTAGAAAGGATGGTTAAACCATTTGAAGAAACAATATTGGTGGATTATCGTTACATACATTTTAATGCAGTTATCTGGAATTGTTGGCTTACCACTACTCCTAAAAACAGGGCTCTATGATAATAGAGGATTTACCATGGAGGAAAAAGGTCAAATCATAACGGGACATTGGGCAATCATTAGCTTCTTTGTTGCATTATGTATCGTGCTTTGGTTACTTAGAATAGATATTCGTGACAGGCATTTAGATAAAATGCGTGTTACGATCCCAGCTACAGTTGGTTGGATTATAATCGGTATTCTCTTAGCTTTCTCTTCCCAAATAATTGCCGGTATGATCGAAATGCGTCTACTAGGAATTAAACAAGGTTCGGAAAATACAATGAAGCTGATGGAAATTGCAAGAACGACACCTTGGTTCCTCATTGTTGTATCTATAATCGGACCTATCTTAGAGGAAATCGTATTTAGAAAAATTTTATTTGGCACACTTTATAAGAGATTTAATTTCTTTGTTGCTGCTATCATTAGTTCACTTGTATTCGCGGCGATTCATTTTGATTTTACTCACTTATTGGTATACACTTCTATGGGGCTCGTATTCGCCTTTTTATATGTACAAACGAAACGCATTATCGTTCCTATAGCAGCCCATGTGGCAATGAATACATTAGTCGCTATTGGACAAATTTTTATGAGCAATGAGCAAATTCAAGAAATGATTAAAGAAGCTGAAAAAATGCAAGGCTTTATCGGAGGATTTTTAGTATGAGAAACTCACCATTGTTCATGGCTGCATTGTACTTTCTTCTTGGATGTATCTTTACACGCTTCGCCATTACGAACGTAACAGATACAATCTGGAATATGTGGACAATACTATTTGCAGTTATGGCAACAATTGATTTTAATTTGGCACTTCGCCTTATCTTAGTTAAATTCACAAAGAAAAAACAATAATAAAACGCAGAGGTCATCTCCTCTGCGTTTTATTGTGGATAATTCTTCAAAAAGTAAACAAGAGTTTGTAACTCTACAGCTAAATCGATGTGATGAATCCTTATATTCTCTGACACATTTAAGCGTGCTGGTGTGAAATTTAAAATACCATGCACGTTCGTTTCTGCCAATCTATCTGCCACAGATTGCGCTACTGTAGCGGGTACCGTTAATATTGCCACTTGTATATCAGTTGATAAACGTTCTTCTAGTTCATCCAAATGATATACAGGAATGCCTCCGATTTCTGTCCCAACTTTCTCTTCACTAACATCAAACGCCATTTCAATTTTTGTATTATTGTTTTTCGTGAAATTATAATGTAAGAAAGCGGTCCCTAAATTACCTACTCCAATAAGTGCCACGCGTGTTATATCATCTTGGTCGAGTGTTTCACGGAAAAATGATAATAAATAATTTACGTTATATCCATATCCTTTTTTCCCTAACGCTCCAAAATATGAAAAATCTCTTCGAATAGTTGCGGAATCAACCTTTACCGCTTCACTCAATTCGGCTGATGAAACACGTTGCTTACCAGAAAGAGATAAGTTTTGGATAAATCGATAGTATAGAGGCAATCGTTTGGCAGTGGCCTGTGGAATTTTTTGCTGATCCATATAACCTCTCCTCTCTTCCTATCTTTATTCTTATACTTGAATCAAATACAGAAGTTTAGTACTCATGAATTTCCTTGTATAATAAAGAGAAGAAGTATTCTCTCTTTATTTTAAACTATACACTATTTTTAGTATGATTGAGAAATATAAACATGGCAAAGTTAAGAAATTATTTGAGGTGAAAACATTGATATTATTACAAGTGAATGGGCTTTCGAAATTATACGGTGCAGAAACGATTCTTGCAAACATAAAATTGGAAGTACAAACAAAAGATCGTATCGCATTAGTCGGACGAAATGGAGCTGGAAAATCTACATTATTAAAAATAATAGCTGGCGAGTTATCTCATGATGGTGGTGAAATTATAAAACCGAAAGATGTCTCAATGGGGTATTTAGCTCAAAATACCGGATTAGAAACGTCTTTAACAATTTGGGATGAAATGTTAACCGTCTTTACACACTTGCAGCAGATGGAGACAAAACTTCGAAGGCTAGAGCAAGAGATGGGAAAAGAAGAAAACTTTTCAAATGCGGCTATATATGAGAAATTATTAGCTGATTATGACCAATTACAATTAGATTATAAAGATCAAGGCGGCTATCAGTACGAAGCGGATATACGCTCAATTTTAAGCGGTCTTGGCTTCCCAGTTGAAACGCATCAGACGAAAATTTCCACATTAAGTGGTGGACAAAAGACTCGATTAGCTCTTGGGAAATTATTATTAACTAGACCAGACTTACTTATTTTAGACGAACCTACAAACCATTTGGACATTGAGACACTAACATGGCTTGAACAATATTTACAAGGCTATCCTGGCGCGATTTTAATCGTTTCCCATGACCGTTATTTCTTAGATAAACTCGTTACACAAGTATACGAAATTTCTAATAAGGAAAGCCGACGATTTGTTGGTAACTACAGTAAATATTTAGACTCAAAATCAGCTCTATACGAGCAAGAAATGAAGCGTTATGAAAAACAACAAGATGAAATTTCTAAACTGGAAGACTTTGTACAAAAAAATATAGCTCGTGCATCTACGACAAAACGCGCTCAAAGTCGCCGTAAACAATTAGACAGAATGGAAGTATTAACTAGACCATTAGGCGATTCTAAATCAGCTTCCTTCCACTTCGATATTGAAAAACAAAGTGGAAATGATGTTTTACAAGTGAAAGATGCAACTATTGGCTATTATCAGGAACCGATTATTGAACATGTAAATATGCGCTTAACTCGCGGTGACAGTGTTGCCTTAGTTGGGCCAAACGGAATTGGAAAATCTACATTATTAAAATCCATTGTGAATAAGTTACAGCTATTACATGGAAACGTTGCTTTCGGCTCAAGTGTATCTGTTGGTTATTATGATCAAGAACAAGCCAACTTAACATCTTCGAAGCGAGTTTTAAATGAATTATGGGATGAATATCCCCTGCAACCTGAAAAAGAAATTCGCACTATACTAGGCAACTTTTTATTCACAGGGGATGATGTACTCAAACCAGTATCTTCTCTTAGTGGTGGACAAAAGGCTCGACTAGCTCTTGCAAAACTTATGATGCAAAAATCCAATTTATTAATTCTCGATGAGCCAACAAACCATCTTGATTTAAATAGTAAAGAGATTTTGGAGAATGCTTTAATTGATTACCCAGGTACTCTTCTATTCGTCTCTCATGACCGCTATTTTATTAATCGCGTAACGACAACCGTTGTTGAGTTATCAACAGAAGGTGCACAAGAATATTTAGGTGATTACGATTATTACGTTGAAAAGAAAAATGAAATGATTGAACGTGCGGAACTAGAGCAAGAAGATGAAGTACCTGTTCAAAAAGTGGTAGCACAAGAAAAATTAAATTATCTCGAAGAAAAAGAACGTAAACAGCTAGAGCGTCAACGTACTCGAAAAATTGAAGAACTGGAACAAAATATCGTAGGCTTAGAAGAAGAAATTGCTACGTTAGAAGATCAGCTTTGCTTACCAGAAATATATGCAGATTATGAAAAGGCTAGTGAAATTACAACTAAAAAGCAAACACTGCAAGAACAGCTTGAAGCTTGTATGGCAGAATGGGAAGAACTGCATATATAAGAGAATTTAAAAGAGGAGGATGTCTCATAAGTCGGGCTTTTTGACGAGATGACCTCCTTTTTATTTTCTTTTTTGGAATCAATACCATAGTAAATAAAATTATATAACCGATTCGACAAGGATTGACAATAGTAGCACCTTATATAATAAGTGGAGGATGTTTCAAAATTTTTTTTGGCATCTCCTTGTTTTTTATTTCCCAAAAAAGAATTTCTTCAAAGGTCAGACTTCCTCTATGTTATCCACAAGGTTATGCACATATCCACCTTTACAATATAAACTTCCAAATAACTTTTCCACATTATCCACAACTACATAAAAAGTTATACACATTTTATGTACACAAAAAAACCCATATTATCAACAGATAATACGGGTTTTATCCACAGGCTGTGGTTAATTTTGTGTATAACTATGCTTCAATATCTAATCCTGGATTTGCATTTAAAGCTAATGTAGCGCGTTTTCCTTGTTCGTATGCAATTGTACCTGCAGCTGCAATCATCGCTGCATTATCTGTGCATAAAGATAGAGGAGGAATAATTAGCTCTATATTTTCTTTTTGTGCAAATTCTGCTGCTAAACGTGCACGAAGCCCTTTATTAGCAGCTACTCCACCAGCAAGAAGCACTTGTTTTACATTATAAGCATCTGCTGCACGAGACGCTTTCGTTACAAGTACATCTATTACACTTTCTTGGAAACTTGCTGCTAAATCTTCTGGTGCAATTTCTATACCGCGCTGTTTTGCGTTATGCACAGTGTTGATAACTGCTGATTTCAATCCACTAAAGCTGAAATCATACGAATCAGGTTCTAGCCACGCACGAGGCAAATCAATTGTTGGTTTTCCTTCATGCGCAAGGCGATCAATATGAGGACCACCTGGATAAGGCATTGATAATGTACGAGCTACTTTATCGTAAGCTTCTCCTGCCGCATCATCTCGCGTTTCACCAATCACTTCAAATGAACCATGTTCTTTCATATAAACAAGCTCCGTATGTCCACCGGATACAACAAGCGATAGTAACGGGAATTGTACTTCTTTTACTAAACGATTCGCATAAATATGACCAGCAATATGATGAACACCAACTAGAGGGATATCATGAGCAAAAGCCACAGCTTTCGCTGCATTTACACCTATTAAAAGTGCTCCGACTAAACCTGGGCCTTCTGTTACAGCAATTGCATCAATATCCTCAAAAGTGATATTCGCTTCTTTTAAAGCTTCTTCTAACACAACTGTGATTTCTTCTACATGATGACGGGATGCAATCTCTGGTACTACTCCGCCAAAACGCTTATGACTTTCAATTTGCGATGCAACGACATTCGCAATGATTTCCGTTCCATTTTTAACAACTGCTACAGCTGTTTCATCACAGCTTGTTTCAATACCAAGTATAATTATATTTTTTTCCATTATATATTCACCCACATTACAAGACCATCTTCCTGATTGTCTGCATAGTATCGTTTACGAATCCCACCATTTTGAAATCCGTATTTTCTGTATAACTGCTTTGCTACTTCATTTGACATGCGTACTTCAAGTGTCATTGTTTTTACTCCTAACCCTTTCGCTTCGGAAATGACTTCTTTCAATAAGGCATCCCCTAGCTTTTGACCTCTGTATTCCGGCAGGATAGCTATATTTGTTACATGTGATTCATCAATAATTATCCACAATCCACAATATCCAATTACGAGACCATCTTTTTCTAGCACGACATAATGTGCATGTTCATTCACCTCTAATTCACGGTGAAAGGCATCTGCAGTCCAAGGGGTTGAAAAAGATGCTTCTTCAATAGCTACAATTTGAGCAATATCATCGAGTGCCATCTTTCTAAATATCATATCCATCTTCTGTAGGCCCCTATTGTTTTTGACTTTCTAACCATTTTGTTTCAGCTTCAGCTAAACGAAGATAGCTAGGAACAAACGTATGCACGTCTTGTTCTTCTTTTTGTAATCCTAAACATGCTAATTCACTTGGTCTCGGGTTATTCTTAGTGAACGGAGCAAATACAGCTTGATCACCTAAATATTCTACAATTGTTTCTTTATGCAATTTAACATCATTACCAATAAATAAAACAGGCTGTTCTTTATCTTTTAACATTTGCAACCAGTCAACAATAAGAATAATTCGGTCTTCTTCTATTGAAGTTATACGCTCTCCTTCATATGTATATAACCCCGTGTAAATTTGACCACGTCGGCCATCAAATAAAGGACAAATTAGTCCATTAAAATTAGTACCATTTGCAGCCACCACTTCCAAACTTGATACACCTACAATTGGTATTTGAAGTGACCAAGCTAATGTTTTTGCCGCTGTCACACCTATACGAACACCTGTATATGATCCCGGTCCAGATGCTACAACAATTTTAGTCAATTCTTTCGGTTTTACACCGCATTCTTTTAACAGTTTCTCTACAGCTGGCATAAGACGTACAGAATGGTTTTTTGTTAAATTTGTAATGATTTCCCCAATCACGTTCCCTTCCTCAATAAGGGATACACCCATTACGTAATTTGAAGTATCAATTGCTAGTACTTTCATCTTGTAATAGCTCCTCACATAATCTAATATAGCGATCTCCAATTGGCTCGAGTACAATTTTTCTTGTATCATCTCCAGCATGGAATAAACTAATTTGCAACTTCTCATTCGGTAAATATGCTTCTATTAAATGAGCCCATTCTACTACTGTGATCCCTTCACCATAGAAATACTCATCAAATCCTAAATCTTCTTCACTTTCCGCTAAACGATACACATCCATATGATATAGCGGTAATCTTCCTTTATATTCTTTAATAATATTGAAGGTAGGACTATTTACGACTCTTTTCACTCCAAGACCTTTTGCTAGTCCTTTCGTAAAAGTCGTTTTGCCAGCTCCAAGATCACCTTCTAAAATAATTACATCTTTTTCTTTTACAAGTCTCCCTAATTTTTCTGATAATCGCTGGGTTTCTTCGGAAGATTTTGTTGTTATTTCATATTTACTCACAGACTTCACCTACTTTACTCACAATGTTCTCTGCTCTTTATTATACAGGTTTTAAATATATAAAAAAGTCCTTAGGAGTTTTCCTAAGGATAGTTTGACTGTCTTTATTAGTTTTTTGTTAAAACAAATAAAAAAATACGAAACAACTTGTTTCGTTCTTTTCTTTATATAAAATGGCGGTCCCGACCGGGGTCGAACCGGCGATCTCCTGCGTGACAGGCAGGCATGTTAACCACTACACCACGGGACCATTTGGTTGCGGGGACAGGATTTGAACCTGCGACCTTCGGGTTATGAGCCCGACGAGCTACCGTACTGCTCCACCCCGCGATGATATAAATAGCCTGGCAACGTCCTACTCTCACAGGGACAAGGTCCCAACTACCATCGGCGCTAGAGAGCTTAACTTCCGTGTTCGGTATGGGAACGGGTGTGACCTCTCTGCCATCATTACCAGACTRTATTCATTTAAGACAAGAATTATCATAACTYATTCGACATTTAAAGTCAAYAAGTTTTTTATATTCTYTCAAAACTAGATAACATTAGCTTCATATTATATGGTTAAGTCCTCGATCTATTAGTATTCGTCAGCTCCACATGTCACCATGCTTCCACCTCGAACCTATCAACCTGATCATCTTTCAGGGATCTTACTAGCTTACGCTATGGGAAATCTCATCTTGAGGGGGGCTTCATGCTTAGATGCTTTCAGCACTTATCCCTTCCGCACATAGCTACCCAGCTATGCCCTTGGCAGAACAA
>NZ_JBFUIV010000039.1:0-20558 GCF_056401715.1 Bacillus sp. P4_E1 | reverse complement strand
TGCAAATCATATTTCTGTCATTCGATTAGAACAATTAACGAATATAAGACAGACGGCAAGAACAAGCCGTAAAAACGAAAAAAACCTACACACTTGGTCATTCTATCGTTTGTCAAAATTTATTGAATATAAAGCGATATTAGCTGATATTCAGGTTGAATATGTGAATCCAGCTTATACAAGTCAAAGCTGTCCGAAATGTACTGAAAAGAACAGGGCACAAGACAGAAAGTACAAGTGTCCATGTGGGTTTGAGACACACCGTGATATCGTTGGGGCGATGAATATTCGCTACGCAACTGTGATTGATGGTAACAGTCAATCAGCCTAAGCACCTATATGGTCTGGTTTAGGAGGGGCAATGAGATGCCCTCATCTTGAAGGCTGTTCAAAACAGAAATAGACTGCGAACGCTTAGTTATTCAAGAATCCCACCCGTAATTCCGTAAGGATCCAGGCTTGCGACTTTAGTCGTGGGAGTCTCAATCTTGAAAAAAATCATGTAGTAAGTTTTTTTATTTGAGATATTTTCCGTACATGATATGTTAGATGTATTAAAGTAAGTATTCGAGAAGCATGAAGGTGCAAAACAATTCGCTTGTTAAGCATGTAAATACGTGAGGGGTAAGCATATGACAATTTATATTGCACTACTACGGGGAATTAATGTAGGTGGACATAAAGTAATCAAAATGGCAGATTTGAAAATAATGTTTGAATCAATAGGGTTAAAAAGAGTGAAAACATATATTCAAAGTGGAAATGTAGTGTTTGAGTCAGAAGAAGAGATAAGTTTTTTAAAGGAACGAATTGAATGTGAAATTAACAACGTTTTTGATTTCAATGTTCCAGTCATGTTACGAGCAAATGATGAATTTATTAATATTATTAAAAAGTGTCCTTACGAGACCCATTCGTTATTAGAAGGAGAAAGTGTACATGTGGCCTTTTTAGCTAATCCACTTTCTGAAGAAGACAGTAAGCGGTTACTTATGTACAAAAGTGACATAGAAGACTGCCATATCGAAGGAAGAGTAGTGTATTTATTTTTCAAAAAAAGTATTCGGAATTCTAAACTAATGAACCAGTTTCAAAAATTACATACGCCAGCTACAGTAAGGAACTGGCGGACTGTGAATAAGCTGAAAGCAATAACAGAAGGTATTTAAACATAAAAAAGTGGTTTTCTAAATGCAGAAAACCACTTTTTTTATTTATATTGTTTGGCGACAATGAGTTCAACGATAGGGAAAATAAGAAAGGAAGAACAGAGTGCAATAAAGAGTGGAAGGTTTTTTACACCATCCAAATTGGAACCCATAGAAAATCCTTCCGAGCAGAGTAATATAAGGAACATAACACCTACAAGCACAAAATACGCGATTTTAAAGCTTTTATAGGTAATTTGTTGTCCCATCTCATCTTGACTTTCTTTCGATACTCCGTTTGGATCTCCCCATGTAATATGATTAATTAAATTACTAAGTATTAAAGAAGCAGCGAAAATAGTCCCACCCAAAATTGAACCTTCAGTTATGTATTTGTATGTGCCATGTACAAGTATAGCGATTAAAGATAAAGTTATGATTACAAAAATAATTTTTTTAGTATTCAATATATAATTGCACCTCCAATTTTGTAAAAAACTCTTTACATCCATAGTATAAAATTGGAAAAGTTTTATGTCAAACGTTTTTTACATATGAAGTGAATGTTTATGATATTTTGTTTAAAGGATGAAGAAAAAATTACATTACATTTGAATGTAAAAGAATGGGCTCGCATATATTTGGAAGGGATGTCAGATTAATTTAGGGGGTAGTTATGTCTATTCTTTTAAAAGCTGGTGCAGATGCAGGAAATAATGGTTTGAAGTTAATGGTGAAAGGGCAGGAACCTATTTTTATTCCGAGTATTTATTCCTTATATATAGGTGAGTCTACGGGGTTGTTAGATGAGGGTGAAGTTTCATCGTCAGAATTAGAGAATCACATTGATGTGACCATTAGTTCTCCATCGCTAATGTTAAATAATGTACGATACATCGTTGGAGAAAAAGTGATTCAAGATCAATTAAAAGGTACTGAAGTGGAGAAAAAATCAAATAAATCTACTGATGAGTTAATGGTCATTACAATCCTTTCAGGTTTAGCGATAAGTGCTATGCGTCAAAGCCCTACTTCAAGTCATATTAATATTCGTTATGATTTATCTGTTGCTCTTCCAATGCAACTTATTACACAGGAAATTGCTGCTGAAAATGCGAAACGGTATATGGGTAATCACAAGGTCATATTCCATTATCCAAATGGACGCGATGTTACGATTAATGTTTCTATTGAGTTTTGTAAATGTCTACCTGAAGGCGCTTCTGGGACGTGGGGGATTGTATATGATGAGGAAGGAAATGTTGTGAAACATAAAATAGAATGTGAACAAAATCAAGTTTCAGAAATTGATTTTGTAGATAAAACTTTATTGTCTTTTGATATTGGCGCGGGGACAACGGAAGAAGTTGTTTCATTAGGGGTAAATTTCCGTCCGCAATTAAGTAAAGGATTATCATATGGTGTAAAAGAAACGTTACTACAAATTATTACGAGATGGAATCGGAAATATCCTACGAAAACAATTGATAGCATTACAGAATTTAACCAAATTTATTTAAATGAAAAGCACCCAAGAAATGCATTGTTAGTTGAGGAATCGCAGCCAGCATTTTTAGGTTTAGCAGCACGTGTCGCAACGGATATTATTAACAAAATTGATGATATGAAAGACGATCCATATGTATTTATTTATGGTGGGGGCGCAGTTATTATTAAAAATAGCTTAAAAATGATTTTGAAACAAAAAGGACGCTTGAAAAATGTGATTTTTGTAGATAACCCGTTATTCACCAATGCTCGTGGGTTATTAGTATATACATGCTCGCCAAAATATAGAGAGCATAAGCAAAAAGAGTTAGGGTTTACAAACTTAACGATAAGTTAGTTGGTGGAAGTATGCGATCTAGGCGATATAAACGTGGTGATCGAGTGAAAATTAATATTAATAAATCGGTATCGCCTGAAATGATTGCTTGGCTTAATAAACAATCTAATCCAACTAATTTCTTTTTCTTTGCGGCCCAGCAATTATTTAAACAAGTAGGAGATATTGATGTATCAAAAACCTTGCCAAGTAGCCATGTTTTTTCTTTATATATAGAACCATCATCTCTATTAAAAGTTGAAATGAATCCATTTAAACACGTACCACTAGAAAATAGTAAATCCACCGAAAATGTAAAAAAAAAATCGTGGGAATCTGTTGACCAGTTAGATTGTCCATTTTTTTAAGCATAGAAAAATATAGGTAGAGCCCATCACTATACATACGAATGCAGTGATGGGTTTTTGATATTGTATCGTAATCTTTATAAAGTGAAACTATAATCAGTGGGGGTTTTGTTCATCCCCCACTGATTATTAGCCTTCACCAATCGGGCGTTTACGGGCAGTTTATCTCCCACCTAATTTCTTTGCTTCAGCTGAATTTTGAGGTGGGAGTTTTACTGCCCACAAATAGCGGGATAAATAGAAGGGGCAAAACAATTTGTGCCCCTTCTAATAGTTGTTCTTATCTTATACGGGATATATGTTCTGAAACTGCTTTAATAATTTTATCCCAGTCATCGGGATGAATCTCGTGCCCTGTACCTTCAAGGGATAATAGCTTTGAGTTCGGAATTTCATCAATAAGTGCGAGTCCATGTTCAAGTGGAAGAGCTGTATCATGCGTACCATGAATTACTAAAGTAGGTACTAGTAACGACTTTAGTATACCTTCATAAGAATCATCACCTGTAAGGAGGGCGTGATTAAACATACTTAATAGATTGTTAGCACGTTCTATTTCTTGCTTTACTTGTTTTAAAGTTCTTGCTTCATCAAATATACGCTTTGATCCACAGAGTAGACGTGATCCTGTAATTAAATATTTCGCTATAACATCTTTATTTGTCCAATCTAAATTTGCACCATTAGCATGATGTGTCAAAATTCTTTCATCCATTGGAGGCAAATCACGAGTATTGTTATCAGATCCAATAACGCTTGTTGCTAGTAATGTTAAGGTCAAAATTCTTTCTGGGTGTTTTACTGCAGCAATTTGAGCAATCATACCTCCTAATGACATGCCAAAAAGGTGTGCCTTGTCAATATGATACGCATCGAGTACTCCGATTGCATCTTCAGCCATATCTGCTACAGTGTAATTGGAAGTCCCAGGCTCATATGTAACAGAACGCCCAACATCACGGTTATCATAGCGAATGACAAACCTTCCTGTGCTAGCCAACCTTTCACAAAATTCTTCATCCCAATAAACCATTGAACACGTAGCTCCCATAATTAATAATATTGCTGGGTTATTAGGATTTCCAAAGCTTTCTGTACATATATCAATACCGTTTACTTTGAAAACTTGTTCACTCATAGCACACTCTCCGTTTCATTTAAAGGTCATTAATAAATAAAGAGAAATATAACTTTGGGTGTTTCTTAGGCGTAAATTAGTTTGTATTTAAGTGAAATAAATGTTTTTTGCACTCATGATGCTTAATTAGTAGAGTAGCATAAATATCACCTCCAAACATATTTATTTTCATTCAAGGCGAAAAATTTTGAAAAATAATTGTTTGTTATTAAAATAAACAGCAAGGGGGAGAGGAAATGAAATCAATTGTTATTGATCAATATGGTAGTGTTGAAGAATTACAAGAAAGACAAGTTCCTAAACCAGTTGTTAAATGTAATGAAGTATTAATACGTATACACGCAACATCTGTCAATCCTGTTGATTGGAAAATAAGAAAGGGAGACTTACAAGAAAAGTTGCGATTTTCATTTCCAATTACATTAGGATTAGATGTTGCTGGAATAGTTGAAGAAGTTGGAGAAGATGTGAATCATTTTAAAATAGGAGATAAAGTGTTTACGAAACCTGAAAATATAGGGAAAGGTTCTTATTCTGAATACATTACAGTGAAATCAAATTTAGTAGCGCAAATGCCTAATAATCTTAATTTTGAAGAAGCAGCATCTATACCTCTTGCAGGACTAACAGCTTGGCAAAGTCTTGTTGATTACGCACAAATAAAAGAAAATGACCGAGTATTAATTCATGCTGGAGCGGGCGGAGTAGGGAGTTTTGCAATTCAAATCGCAAAATCATTTGGGGCCTTTGTCGTAACAACTGCAAGTAGTAAAAATGAAGAGTTTTTAAAGTCTTTAGGTGCTGACCTTGTTATTGATTATAAAAAAGATAAATTTGAAGAGCTACTATCAGATTATGATATTGTGTTAGATACAATCGGCGGAGAAGTACAAGAAAAAAGTTTTCAAATTATTAAATCTGGTGGTGTTCTAGTTTCTATCGTTCATGAACCACGTCATGAAGTAAAGGCCATAAAATCAGGGTTTTTATGGTTGAAACCAAGCGGGAAGCAATTGGACGAATTATCTGTTTTGATTGAGCATGGAAAAATTAAACCTATCATCAGTAAGGTTGTTCCGTTTAATGAAGAAGGAATTAGAGAAGCTCATATTTTAAGTGAAAGTCAGCATGTTAGAGGGAAAATTGTAATTACGATGGAATGATATTTACATAAATATATGAGTGGTGACTATAAAAAATAAAAATTGTCACCACTCATATAAACTACAATTTTTGCACGACAAAAGTAATCGCATTCGTATTTAATTGAATGTGTTTACCGTTTCGTACAATATCATACGCTAAATTTTTTATTTCAACTTTTACTTCTTTCCATTCGTTATAAACACTTTTTAGTGTACGTATCATTTCTTCCGTAGAAAGGTTAATTTCAATTAAAGTATCTAATTCTTCTCCTGTTTCTAAATCTATTTCTTGAATGTTAGAGTTAACTATTAAACAATTGATACCGCCACTCTTTGTCCCATTTTTCATAGTGTGAAGCACTTTTTTAAAATCGTCTATTGATCTAACATGTTCTAAACTTGATACTGCAACGATGTAGTCATAAGTATTAGGAGCAATATAGTAGTCTTCAATTGCTGCTTGTTCCGTTTTTATGTATTCAAATACACCATATTCTTTGCTATAAACTTGTAACTTCATTAAAGCCGAATCAAGTAAATCAATACAAGTAACAGTGCCGCCACTATTCATAATTTTTTGTGCAATCGGAATACTGTTTCTACCGACACCAGAGCCAAGGTCCAGTATTTGTAGGTCTTTCTGTTCTTCAAGATAGTTCAGCATGTCCATAACTGTTTTAACAGGTTTATAAAGCCAAGATCCCGCTTCGAATAATTTATATTGTTCATAGCAAAGATCGTGATACTTTTTCTCTTCTTGTCTTATGTAATCGATTCTGTTCATAGTGTTTCAGCTCCAATAGTTTCATGGCGAAATGAATAGGTTGGACAACCTTTAACATTCATTTGAATTCGAAATATACCACCAGCATGTGGGTACTGTTTTAATTCCGCATCAGTCATTCTTGTTCTGGCTGTTGTGATATATAAATCGGTCAAATTAGGTCCTCCAAATGTACACGACGTTACATATAAAGCAGGAATCGGAATACTTAAAATCTGTTCTCCGGTCAAGGGATTCCATCTAGTAATCTTCGAGCCTCCCCAATGTGCAATCCATAAACAACCTTCTACATCAATTGTCATACCATCGGGTAGACCTTCATTTTCAGGGAAGATGATAACATCTGTTGGATTGCTAATTACACCAGTATGTATATCATAATGAAAACGGACTACTTTTTTTGTAGGTGTATCAATAAAATAAAGGTATGTATCGTCAGGAGACCATGCTATGCCGTTTGATGTATTTACATGTGCAACTTTTTTATCTACGCTGAAATTATTGTTTAAACAATATAAGGAACCAGTAGCATTAATACCGTATAAGTCTGTAGTGCCTGCCCAAAAGCGGCCAGCTGGATCGCATTTTCCATCGTTAAAGCGGTTTTCTAATAAATCTGGTTCAGGGTCATAAATATGTGTAAGTATTTTTGTGTCAAGATTAAGAGAATAAAAGCCTTGTTCCATTGCTACTAAAACTTCATCGTTCGTATATGGAACAACACAACCGATTTGTTGGTCGAGAGTGATCGCTCGGTTTGTTTTTTTAACAGGATTATAAAGACATAATTTTTTCCCGATAATATCAACCCAGTATAATAATTGTTTCTTCTCATCCCAGCAAGGACCTTCCCCTAAATTCGCCTTAGCATCTATGACCAATTCAATACTTTTGTGCACTATGTTTCACCTCAATTTATTAAAAATATATATAAAGTTCAATAAAAATGGAGATAAACCTTTTGTTAGATTGGAATAAAGATATAATATAAAAAAAGAAGACCTTCTCAAATAACTTGAAAATAGTATATAACTGTGGGGAGAAATAGACATATGATGTTTTATGAAATTGTTTGCTTTTTATGTAAGGAAGGTGTGTAGCTAATGAAAAGAAAATTTTTCACTGTATTTACAGTTATATTGTTAAGCATTTCACTCGCAGGGTGTGGCAAGGCTGATATGGAAGGTATTATTTTAGAAGTAACAGAAAATAAGATATTACTTTCAGAGAATCTTTCTCTGGACAAGTATGAAGATATAAAAGATAAATCAATTTCAGAGATACAGGAAGAGGAAAGGGGTATTCCTTTAATTTCTTTGGCATATGACAATACAGAGGAATGGTCAAAAGGTGATGAAGTAAAGGTATGGATTGATGGAGATGTATTTGCATCCTATCCTGAGCAAGCTAAAGCTAAAAAAATTCAATTTAAAAAATAAGTTCCTCATCAATCGGGAGCAATTGTGAAATAAAATATAACATTTAGAAAGCGCAGGATTCAAATCTGAGCTTTCTTGTGATGGTTATCTATACTATGTTAATTCATACTCTCTTAACTATATCAGAAATTATAACCGTTAAAAGTTCACAAATAGCAACAATTTTTACGAAAATAGCCTTTAGAAAAGAGAAGATATGTATTGTTAAATTTCAGTTCAGAAAAATTTGACAATATATACGTTATAAATTATCATATGTAAAAACTAATATAAAATGGCATTGAAGAGAAGAGTAGTTAAGAATGAATACATACAGAGAGCTCCGGTAGCTGAGAAGGAGAGGTGAAAATCTTAATGAAAAAAGACTTAGAGCTGCGCAAGGAACTAATTCATTTAGGGATGATGCGACGGGTTCTCCCGTTATAGAGATAGGGTATAAGCATGTTTTGCCGTACCTGAAAAGGTTAATATGGTGACGTATTAACAAACTGAGGTGGTACCGCGAAGTTAATAACTCTCGTCCTCAAGATGAATAATCTTGGGGGTGGGAGTTTTTTTGTTGTATAAAACTGAAAATGTGAAAATAAAAATACAATTGAGGTGAGTGGCATATGCATTGGGCGTATGAAGTAGCACATGAATTAATTAGAAAACATCCAAACAAAGAAACTTTTGTTTGTGCAGCTGGAATTAGTCCATCTGGTTCTGTTCATATTGGGAACTTCCGTGAAATAGTAACGACTTATTTCGTTGTAAGGGCTCTGCAAGATTTAGGGAAAAAGACTCGTTTTATCTTTTCATGGGATGACTATGACAGGTTTAGAAAAGTTCCTAAAAATATTGATCCATCTTTTGGAAGATACATTGGTATGCCGTACTGTGATATCCCTGATCCGCATGGGTGTCATAACTCATATGCGGATCATTTTGAAAAAGAGTTTGAGGAATCGCTCCAAGCATTTGGAATTGAAGTAGAATTTATTTATCAGCATGCTGAATATAGAAGTGGAAGGTATAACGAAAACATATTAGAGTCTTTGTATAAAAGAAAAGAAATATATGATATTTTAATGGGTTTTAAAACAGGAATACACCGAGAAGAAGATAGAGAAAACTTTTATCCCGTTACGTTATATTGTGAGAGCTGCGGGAAAGATGCAACAACTATTACACATTTTGATGAAGTATTAAAAACAGTTCGGTATGACTGTGAATGTGGAAATCAAAATGAATTATCCGTATTAAATACAAATCAAATGAAACTGAATTGGAAAATCGATTGGCCGATGAGATGGATGATAGAGGATGTTATTTTTGAACCGGGCGGAAGAGATCATTCATCGGAAACAGGTAGTTATAATGTATCAAAAGAAATTGCCATGGAAATATTCAATTGTGAAGCCCCTCAATACGTTGCTTATGATTTCATTGGAATTAAAGGGCATCATGAAAAAATGTCCAGTTCTTCAGGGAATAGTATTACACCTAGCGACTTATTAAAAGTGTATGTACCAGAAGTGATTCTTTTTATGTTTGCAAAATATAGGCCCGGCGCAGCTTTTCATATTGGACTTGATGAAGATGTGATTCGCAATTATACAGAGTATGAGAGATTGAAGGATAGTTATGAAAATAAAACACTCAAAAATGAAGATTTATTTGATGCAATTAAACTTTCTAGACTTGATAGCCGATTTAAAGAGTATCCAAAGTTTAATCAAGTAGCAGGAACTTTACCGTTATTAAATTTTGATTCATCTATTTTACAAGATATATTAGAGAAAATAGATAGGAGCTATGCATTACCTGAAATGATAGCGATAAGTAATCGTGCTGAGTATTGGATAAGAAACTTTCAATCTAAAAAATTTATTGCGGTAAATAAAGAGAAAAATACGGAGTTTTATAACACATTAGATGAACGGCAGAAAAAATGGCTAGTAGAAGTTTGTAAAATAATTCGTTCTAATAACGATCATTCTAAACTAATGGAGCAATTGTATACGATTTGTCATCATGAAAATAAAAAAATAATGAAAGAAAATCAAAAACAATTATTTACCATTTTATATAGGCTCATTATGAATCAATCAAGTGGTCCACGTATACCATTATTAATACATGTGGTAGGCACAAGAAAATTCGTCACATTATTAGATTTCTAAAATACAGTTACAAAACAACGGAAGTACTCAATAGAATAAGTACTTCCGTTGTTTAATTTTTACTATCTTGAATACATTTTTGGACATTCATCGCCACTAGGCTCGTAAAAGCAATGGCTTTTAAATTGCCCTGCAAACGGCTGATTATACCATTCGGGTGGACAAGCTCCAACTGGACGAAAATACCAAAGAGCCCATCGTGCTGGCCAGCGCCATTCACCTTGTAAAACTTTTCTTGCGATTTCTTTTTCTGATTCACGGGCGCGTTGGTAAAAATATCCGAATTGCACTGCTTCGAATCCGCCAGGGCTTTGATATACTGCATCACGCACAGATCGAAGTTGTTTAAAATCTAAACAATCACAAAATACACGGTTTACTACAACACAGCCAACAAGTTGTTCACCTTGTCGTCCTTCGCCCTCAGCTTCAGCACGGATTAAACGTGCTAGTAAATCAACGTCACTTTCGTTGTATGGAATAAGGGGCATAGTGATACCACCTTTCTTTAGCTCTTATAGTAAAGATTGTATGTTTTAAAATAAGCTAAGTGCTTTTTCACATGAAAATATCTTTGAATTTCAAGAGGAGCTTGTATGAAAAAAGCTAATTAGTAATAATAGATAAATATAAAAAGGGAGAGGTCTTATGTATCGTATTCATAAAGAACATATCATTTACGCAATGTCACCAGAAAATAATCCATGTATTGAAGTAGAAATTGGGAGCCGTCTTGTATTTGAAACATATGATTGCTTTGAAAATCAAATTGATTCTGAAGATGTTGTGTTTCAAGAATTAGATTGGAATCGAATAAATCCAGCGACCGGACCTGTACATATTAAAGGTGCAGAACCTGGTGATATATTAGTCGTAACGATTGAAAAGATTAAAATTGCAGAGCAGGGTGTTTTAACTACAGGTGCGAACCTAGGTGTAATGGGTGATGAGCTAAATGAAAATACAGTAAAAATTGTCCCAATACATAATGGACATGTTTCATTTTCAAATGAACTGCAAATTCCAATTAATCCAATGATTGGTGTGATTGGTACTGCACCGAAAGAAGAGAGTATTTCATGTGGTACACCGCATGATCACGGCGGGAATATGGATTGTAAAGAAATCAAAGAAGGTACAACGTTATTATTACCTGTAAATGTTCCTGGTGCTCTTTTAGCATTAGGCGATTTACACGCTGCGATGGGTGATGGTGAAATTGGTGTTAGTGGAGTAGAGGTTGCTGGTGAGGTAACTGTAACTGTTCAGACTATAAAAGGAAAGAAATGGCCATTACCATTGGCTATTCAAAAAGAAAAAATAATGACGATTGCTTCAGAGAAATTGTTAGATGATGCAGCGAATCGTGCTGTACATAATATGGTGACATTTTTACATGAAGAATTAGAAATGTCTAAAGCTGATGCAACTCTTTTATTATCAGCAGCAGGTAATTTGAAAATTTGCCAAGTTGTGGATCCACTAAAAACGGCGCGGATGGAACTAGGAAGGGAATATGTGGAGAAGTTAGGATTTTCTCTAAATGAATTTCATATTAAATAAGAAAAATAGAAAAGGATACTTTTGTATAAAAGTATCCTTTTCTATTTTACGGATTTTGTGAAAAGAGGTAGTATTTATATAAGTATATTTGAGATTGTGGATCAAAAAGGAGTTCAGAGATGGTTAAAATTATGATTGTTGAAGATGATATAAAAATTGCGGAGCTATTATCAACATATGTTGCGAAATACGGTTACCAAGGAATTATTGTAACGGATTTTCAAAATGTGTTAGACATATTTTTAGAAGAACAACCGGAGTTAGTTTTATTAGATATTAATTTACCAAGTTTTGATGGTTACTATTGGTGTCGTCAAATTCGCGGGGTTTCCACATGTCCGATTTTATTTATTTCGGCCCGTGAAGGTACGATGGATCAAGTTATGGCGTTAGAAAATGGTGGCGATGATTTTATTCCGAAGCCGTTTCATTATGAAGTTGTAATGGCGAAAATTCGTAGTCATTTAAGACGTGCTTATGGAGACTATGCACCGAAACTAGAAGAACGAATGATTGAGCAACAAGGTCTTAGTTTATATCCCGAAAGACTTGTATTAAAACTTAGGAACCAAGAGATTGATATAACGAGAAACGAAGCCATTTTATTAGAGATGTTAATGAAAAACTATCCGCGTGTTGTTAGTAGGGAAGCATTATTAAATAAATTATGGGATAGTGAATCTTATGTTGATGATAATACATTAAGTGTAAATACAACACGTGTGCGTAAAAAGTTAAAAACGTTACAAATTGAAGGAGCAATAGAAACAATTCGTAGTGTTGGATATAGATTACATATTACTTGGGATAATGGTATGGAAAAATGATAAGGTTATTTATACGTGATCATATACCACTTATTTGTTTTACTGCGATCCAACTACTAGCCATATTCTTAGTTTATTGGTTTGATGGGCATAATCATATTTCAACGGCATTATATGCAATGTTTTTAGGTGCTTTTTTTATGGTAAGTTATTTAGTATTTCGTTATTTTACACATCGTTCTTTTTATGAACGTTTAGCAAATCCGTTGCAATCTTTGGATGAATCTGTTCAAAAATCTGATTTTGCAGTTTTATCTACTGCTCTCCAAGATTTGCTCGAAGTACAATATCGACATTATCAAAATCAGCTCCAGTTACAAGAGAGGAAAAATAATGATCATTTAACCTTTATGAATCAGTGGATTCATCAAATGAAAACACCTTTATCTGTAATAGAATTAATTACACAAGATGAAGTGGATTCACGTTTTGAAAGCATTAATGAGGAAACAGATAGGTTGAAAAAGGGGTTAGAGATGGCACTGTATGTCGCACGTTTAGAAGCATTTACACAAGATTTTTATGTAGAAAGAGTACAACTACATAAAATAGTGAATGATTCCGTGCATGAACATAAACGCTTTTTTATTCGGAATTTTGTATACCCAGAGCTTGAAATTGATAAGAGTATTACTGTAGAAAGTGATGCGAAGTGGTTACAATTTTTAATTGGACAAATAATATCGAATGCGATTAAATATTCATCAGGTAGTAGAGAAAAGATTAAAGTGAAAGTACGTAAGGAAGGTAATACAGTTGTACTTGAAATTACCGATAGTGGCGTAGGGATACCGAAGCAAGATTTACCAAGAGTATTCAAACCTTTCTTTACAGGAGAAAACGGTAGAGATTTTAAAGAATCAACTGGAATGGGGCTCTATCTTGTATATGAAATTACGAAACAATTAGGACATAGTGTAGGAATCTATTCAGAGGTTGGTAAAGGTACCGTTGTACGAATTATATTTTTTAATGTGTAAATAAGTGAACTAGGCTAAAGAACTTTGGAGATAAGTTTTTTAGCCTTACTTTATCCCGCTTTAATGGGCAGTAAGACCCCCGCTGATTAAAGTTTCACTTTATAGCGATTATATGAAATGGTAAAAGGTCATCTTAGTATGTATAATGACACGCTAATAAATACGATCTTTAAATTAGAAGTATTTAATAAAAAGCTGATAAATAGTTTTTGTAAGAAAAAAGCCACCTCTTTGAAAGAGATAGCTTCATGAATCCATCCTATGAATAGGTGTATCAACATTAATAAGTATAATGTTCGAATTCGTGATATGTTTTGTGGATTATAATAGAATTAGTCTTTTGTTTTTTTATAATACAGTATTGTAATTAAGTAAACAAACTTAATAATGTATATCCAATTAATCCTAAAATAGTGATAGGAACCATCATTAAGAAAGAAGAAATTCGATTAGCATTAGAGCGTTCTAACACAAGAATCAAGATAATCCCGACTATCACTTCGGTATATCCAACAGGTAACATGTGACTATAGTCTTCAAAATTTAAAAGAATGTGAAGTCCATCCGTTACAAAAACTCCACTAATAAGCGCGCTTCCGAATTTATGAAGTGGATTTGTAGTATCTTTCCATAGAAAACCTGCAATTCCAAAGATAGTTCCTCCTATAAATGCACATACAATCCATACAGATATAAAATAAATAGAGTGAGCTACATTTTTAATAACTATTGCATAACCATAATAGCCTAATACCATGCCGAGTAGTGCAAGGATACCAGAAAGTATAGCTGTACGCTTAGAATAACTAAAGCTAGCCACGAAAAAGGATGGAACTAACCAAACACTTCCTAGATTAGCTAATGAATGCCAATGTCCTGGAAGTATACCTTGCCCTAATTTAGTTAGTGTACCAACAATTATCCCTACTATAATCGGGATGAGAAAAATCTTTAAAAACATATTTAACTTTGTGATTTTTAATGTCCTGTCCATAAATTCAATCCTTACATTAATATTTTCTACAAACATATAATAGCTTATTAAAGGGGAGTAATCAATAAAAATTTATCGAAAAACAATAAGTGATTATTGGATAGCGAATAACATTTTCTTTTTATTTATAATTTATTAGAAGGAGGGCTTTTTTGCTAGTTGTGAATGTTAGGGGGATTGAAATGGATATTCGTAAAATGAAATATTTCATAACAGTGGCAGAAGAATTAAACTTTAGTCGTGCAGCAGAACGGCTTAGGATGGCACAACCTCCTTTAAGCCAAGAAATTCGTAAATTAGAAGATGAATTGGGCGTTCAACTTTTTCATCGAACAAAAAGAATGGTTGAACTAACCAGTGCAGGGAAAATATTTTTAGAAGGTGCGCGGCAAACGTTGCTTCAAGTAGATAGAACTATTAAAGAAACACAGCTTGCGGATGAAGGGAAGATAGGACATTTAATAATCGGTTTTGTCGATTCTACAGAAACCGTAATAGACATATTAAAAAATTTTCGAGAACGTTTTCCTAGAATACAGCTTATATTACGCGAGATGACAACAGACCAGCAAATAAAAGCGCTATATGAAAAACAAATTCATATTGGATTTATTCGTTCCAAGCAGAATAATGAAATATTAGTTTCCGAAGTTTGTTCTGAGGAATGTTTAAAATTAGTTTTGCATGAAGATCACCCTTTAGTTTCGTTACGTAACATTTCAATCAAATCATTAGTTGATGAACCATTTATTTTATTTCCACGTCATTTCGGTACTAACTTTTATGATTTAATTATTAGTTACTTTTGGGAACATGGAGTAAGTTTAAATATTGTTCAAGAGGCGATCCAAATGCAAACTATTGTGAATTTAGTTGCAGCAGGAATGGGGATTTCTGTCGTTCCATCATCGGTGGAAAGCTATAAAAAATCGGGTGTCATGTATAAAGACATTCAAGAAAATACACCAAAAATAAATTTATATGTTGGATGGAGACAAGATGAAAAGTCTGTCGTATTAGAGAACTTCTTAACAGTTGTTAGAGAGGTTTATACGACTTCACAATTTGAATTTGAAAAGTAAAGGCCCATCTTGATGGGATGGGCAGTCGGAAAGTTGGATAGGAAAACTTCTATTTTTATTTTAAAGTCACTGAAGATTCAACCTGTTTTACTCGGATCGTACTCAGCGAAACCTTTTAGTATATTATCAATCTGATCCATAATTTCAGGTTGCAATTTAACACTAGAAGCAATTACGTTTTCTCTTATTTGCTCCGGATTTGAAGCGCCAATAATTGCAGAGGAAACAGCTGGATTTTGTAGTACCCAAGCAACTGCCAGTTGTGGTAGGGTAAGATTAGTTTCTTGCGCGATGGGATTGAGTTTCTGAATTGCAGTGAGTACATCATCACTCATCCAACGTTGCACGAGTTTGCGGAAAAATGGTTTACCAGCATCTGAATTAGCACGTGATTGAGTCGGCAAGGGTTTACCAGGTTGATATTTTCCTGAGAGAATACCTTGTGCAAGGGGAGACCAAACAACTTGACCAAGTCCCTCACGTTGACATGTTGGTATTACATCAGTTTCAATAACACGCCACAACATCGAATATTGAGGTTGGCTAGCGATAAGTGGAATATTCAATTCTCGTGCAAGTGCTGCACCGCGGGTAATTTGTTCTGATGTCCATTCACTTACGCCTAAGTAAAGGACTTTACCTTGTCTTACAAGATCAGCAAAAGCTAACATCGTTTCCTCAAGAGGAGTTGTTGAGTCAAATCTATGTGCATAATAGACATCAATGTAGTCTGTCTGCAACCGCTGTAACGATGCATTGCAATTTTCTATAATATGTTTTCTCGATAATCCACGATCATTTTTTCCAGGTCCGCTCGGATGGCATACTTTTGTACATAGTTCTATGCTTTCTCGGCGTATACCTTTCAAAGACCGGCCAAGTACTTTTTCGGCTATAGTGTCCGAATAAACATCAGCAGTATCGAACGTAGTAATTCCGACATCTAGTGCGGCTTTCACACAATCATTTGCAGTATCTTCGTTTACTTTTCCACCATGGTTAATCCAGTTCCCATATGCAATCTTACTTACTGTTAATCCACTGTTTCCTAGTTTGCTAAATTCCATTGTAGTATCCTCCTTTTAAAATGATATCTTTATTATAAGAACTGAAATGTAATATGTATAATATATAATTAATGATAAATTTATATAAAAATTATATAAGAGAGAGTGCTTAGAAGTTTACTACTAAGGAAATCTAAAGCCAGTATTATTACAGATGTTGTTTGTGTTTGATCGATATGAAGTGAAGATAAATAGACCTAAAAGAAAGCAATCATTTTCACAGCACGTATAATCGCATTTACTCATACAGTACTACTATGGTACAATATGGTTACTAACGACGGAAAGGAATGATGGGTGGACGATGATTAACTAATCTTATTTTTAAATGTTGAAATTCAATAAATTTCAATTTATAAAAAATAGGATTAGTCTGCCCAATTTCCTTACAACGGTATTGCTATTTATTATGCGTAATAGCTTATTTGGGTATAAATATGTTAACGACTAATCCTGCCAAATTAATTTGGGAGGATTTTTTTGTTCTCCCTTAATGAAAGGGATCGGTAATATGAAAGAAATTTTAAAATTAAATGATGTTTATGTTGAAATAAAGGAAAATACTTTGTTAGAGAAAATGAATGTTACAGTAAAACAAGGGGATGTTATCGGATTAATTGGTAAAAACGGTGCCGGTAAATCAACGTTACTTCAATTAATAAATGGGAAGATTGAGCCATCAAAAGGGATTGTTGAATGGCAGCAAATGAATATGACAACGGCATATGTTGAACAAGAAATAGAATCTTTTATTAGTAATGATATGATTGCAAAAGAAGCAGAACTTCTTGCGAAATGGGGCGTGCCAACGAACGATTTTCTTACTTTAAGTGGTGGTGAAAAGCTGAAAGTTCGACTAGCAAAAGGATTTGCCGAAAATCCTAATTTATTAATATTAGACGAACCGACAAATCATTTAGATGAGATGAGTACGGAATTTCTCATTAAGCAAATAAAAAATATGAAGGGTACAGTTATCGTTGTATCGCATGATCGATACTTTTTAGATGTTGTCGCAACGAAAATATGGTCAATTGAGGAAAAGAAACTAATTGAGCATAGCGGTAATTATACGAGTTATATGAAAGCACGTGAGCATACAAGAATGACGCAGCAACGTGAATATGAAAAACAACAAAAAAAGATAGAACAAGTAGAAACACATATAAAAGAATTAAGTTCATGGTCACAAAAGGCACACGCACAGTCTACAAAACAAGAAGGAGTTAAAGAGTTTTATCGTGTAAAAGCGAAGCGAATGGATGCGCAAGTGAAGTCAAAACGAAAACGTCTCGAAAAAGAGCTGGAGAAAACGAAAGTAGAACGTGTGAAAGAAGAGTATTCAGTGGAGTTCTCTATTCAAGCGAATAAAAAAGTAGGAAAACGCTTTTTAGAAGTAAAGAAATTAAAAAAAGACTTTCATGGAAAGACATTATTTGAAAACGTTAATTTTACAATCCAGCACGGTGAGAAGGTTGCGATTGTTGGACCAAACGGTAGCGGGAAAACAACATTACTGAAGATGATTATGGGAACGGAAACTGTACAAGGAGAAGTATGGATTTCACCATCTGCAAACATCGGTTATTTAACACAAGAAGTATTTGATTTACCACTGGATAAAACACCAGAAGATTTATTTTTTAAAGAGACATTTGAAGAAAGAGGAAAAGTCCAAAATTTAATGAAACATTTAGGATTCCAAGCTTCTCAATGGAAAGAGCCGATTGAGCATATGAGTATGGGGGAAAGAGTAAAATGCAAGTTAATGGCTTATATTTTAGAGGAAAAAGATGTACTTATTTTAGATGAACCGACGAATCACCTTGACCTCCCTTCACGTGAACAGCTTGAAAATACATTAGCTGAGTATAATGGAACACTCGTTATAGTTTCTCACGATCGATATTTTCTGGAGAAAACAACTAACACGAAACTCGTGTTTTTAAATAATACGATACAAAAGCAGCTAGAGGAAGTTATTAAAACAAGAGATGATATTGAAGAGCTACGTTTAACATTAGAAACAGAGAGACAAGAAGTATTAGGTAAATTAAGCTTTTTGACTTCTAACGATAAAGAATATAAAGAACTTGATGAACGATTTATAGAACTTACGAAGCAGATTAAGGCGCTTTAATGTAATTAAGGGGGATTAACATGGGAGAAGAGAGTTCGACTAATTTATTTAGAATAGACTGTGGAGATATATACTTGCAAGAGTTTACTATCAAAGATGCGGAGAGTATTTATAAAATATCGAATCAACCGGAAATAGAACAGTTTTTGCCGGACTGGAAATCAACGAAAGAACAGAGGGTTAATTGGATTATCAATGATGAAATACCAGCAAATAGATTGTTTCTTAATGTCGTGAAAAATACGTCTAACATAGAGGGTCATTCTTTACAGCTAGGAATATTTATTAAAGATACAAATGAATGTATCGGATGGTGCTGCACAAGCATTAAAGAAGAACTCCCTTCACCAAATAGAGAAATAATGTATGCTATTTCAAGCGAGTATCAAAGCAATGGTTACGCTACGAAAGCGACTAAAGGGTTAATTGATTATTTGTTTAAAAATACAAATGTAGATGTCCTCAACGCAATTGCTTTAATTAACAACGTACCATCAAATAAAGTTATTGAAAAATGTGGATTTACTTATTTGAGCCAACAGACGATAGAAAACCAACTATATAATCATTATTTATTAAGCAAATCAGAGTGGATAAAAAATATTGCTCTTTAAAAGAATCTATAATGGAATGTAAAAAAGCTTAGAGCTAAAACTCTAAGCTTTTTTACATTCCAGTCTACCTGTTACCATATCAAAGAGACAATTTGGATGGCTTCTTACCGGATTTTCTCATCAAAAAACAAGGGGATTAAGCTGTACATGCGATAATCATTTTATAAAAAATCATATATGAAAAGGGGTTTGGATAATTTTGTCGAATGCATTTATCTATGAAAACACCACTTTCTTACTCAAATTATCCTAAAAATGAATCATTTTGATCTCAAATAGAAGAACGAACGGCAAAAGTGAAGGTGAGCGAAGTTTTGCATATAAAACTTACGGTTGAGTGTTAGTGGATTAAAAGTTTTAAGTTATGAAATAGATTAAATGAGGGAGGGGAACGCATATCATAATTTGGTTTCGTCAATTGCCACAGATAAGTATGGATTTTTCAGAATGGACTCCTTTTATTAAGAATAATTGGTATCAAAAGCATTATATGAAGTTTGTATATCTACTTCAAATAATCATTTTTCTGATACCAAATTACTTTGGAGTAGGTTTCACTCATATTAATATATTGTATCTAATCATAATAGGTATCTTTGTCTTCATCATTCACGAATGTCTACACATTTTGGTCATAAGTAACAAAGGTGATATTAGCTTAACATGTAGTGGAATATTTTTTTGGCTAAATACAAATGCAACCCTATCCAAAGCGAGATTTTGGGTCTTTATGAGCTTACCCATAATTGTATTATCGGTAGCCCCTGCATTTATGTCGTTCTATGTATCAGGAAATATTAAATCAATCATATTATTTGTATGTTGGATAAACGCAATAATTTCCGCCTCAGATATTTACAATTCATTTTTAATTGTAATGAAACCGAAGAACTCAGTATTTTGCAGAGGATATTATCAAGTGAAATAGTATTAAAAGTATTATTTAATTATATTTCAATTTAAGAAATTAGTTAAAAATATAATATTTGAAAGTAAAAAGACCGATAATACTGGTCTTATCCCCGTCAAGTAGACAGCTTTAAAAAAAGACTAAGCAGCCATTGAGATTCGATATTCAATCGGAGCTCGATGATTGAGTCGTTTTTGGAATCGTTTGTAGTTATAATGATAGATGTATGTTTCAATTGCTTGAATCAATTCTTCTTTTGTTTGATAATAATTGAGATAAAACATTTCAGATTTAAAATGAGAAAAGAATGATTCAATACAAGCATTGTCATGGCAGTTTCCGCATTGTCATGGCAGTTTCCTTTGCGAG
>NZ_JBFUIV010000038.1:0-21009 GCF_056401715.1 Bacillus sp. P4_E1 | reverse complement strand
CTCTATTAATTGCGTTCTACTTTTAAGTCCATATTTCTTCGCTATAGCTGATTGACTACCCTCACCGTTTAAAAAACTTTCTACAGCTTGTATCTTTAATTCATTTGAATAAGTTTGAAATGTAGACCCTTTTTTAGCCATAATAAAATCCCCTCCAAGTAGAAGTGTAACATCCATGTTTGTTCATGGTCTTTTTACACTGTCTACCTTAAGGGGATAATATCAGTCAGATTGGCTGCTTGTTTTTTTCTTGTTTAAAATGACAGAAAATTATAATTTTAAACAAGGAGGTTTGCGTATGTTTAATGGTTCAAAGACGTTAAAAAGGGATGGAAATAGGAAATGTTATGACTTGGAAACGTTGGAAAACAAATTTCAATCACTTTTAAATCAAAATATTTCTTCTGTTGCTGAATTAGAGGAATGGCTAATAAAGGAACAGCGTTTAACTGCTGAAGTAGAAGAGGTGTTAACGAGTCAATTAATTGCTGTGTATAGAGATACGAAAGACAGTACAATACGTAATCTACATAAATATAACCAAAATAGTATTCAACCACTTTTAAAAAAATACAATGCAAAATTTGATCGGAAATTTAGTGATTGTCCGTTTTCAAAGCTATTGGATGAACGAAAATACGGATACATGAAAAAAGTAAGATTGGTGAACAGCGAATTATTTAATGAAAAGAATATTTCTCTTGCCGTTAAGGAGGAGGGTTTTATAACGAAGTATAGAGAAATTATGTCTAACATAACAATCAATTGGAACAACGAAATAAGGACGTACGCATACGTTAAAGCAGAGTTGGATAACCCAAATAGAAGCATTCGTGAAAAGGCATGGCATGCTTTATGTGAAGCACGAAGTGTAGTAAAACCAGAAATAGATTGTATTATGAATGAACTTGTACAATTACGGAATCAAATGGCCCTAAATGCAGGGTTTAACAATTATAGCGAATATATTTTTAAGCTAAAAAACAGAGAATATAGTATTGAAGACTGTTATACGCTTCATGAATCTATAGAGAAGCTGGTTGTACCCGTATGGAAACGATTAGGGAATCTTTTTAAAAAGGATCTTGGTGTAAAAGCGTATCTTCCATGGGATCTTGCTCCTTGTACATTGCAGAAAGTTTCATTTCAAAATTCCAATGATTTATTGGATGGGATTGAAGAGATGTTAAGAAAGACAGATTCATATTTTCATGAGGAATTTATTCATATAAGGAAATCAGGATTAATTGACGTAGAAGAACGGGAAAATAAGGCGCCGGGGGCTGCTTGTTTTACCTTACCTTATAACCAAGAGGTTTTTATTTATTCTAATTTTAGTCTATCATTTAACGCAATTAATGCACTCATACATGAAGTGGGTCATGCACTTCATTTCAATAAACAGTTTAACAATGAAAGTAGTATGCAAGAAAAATATCTTMGTGAAGAAGTAGCTGAGTTGTATTCTCATAGTCTCGAGCTATTACTAATGGATAAACTTAACATTTTTTATAAGGAAGAGAATGAATATAAGAAGGCACAACGAGAACAACTGCATCGAGCTTTGTCTTTATTAATTACGCCAGTTTCAGGTGATCTATTTCAGCATTGGCTCTATACCAATCCAAATCATTCATCAGAAGAACGGGATGAGAAATATCTTGAATTATGTAAAAGGTATAAATTTTCGTCAATCGATATTACAGGCTATGAGGAAGGGCTTGGTGCGAGTTGGATAGAATCGTTCCATTATATTCAGTATCCTTTTTACAAAATTGAATATGCAATTGCACAATTAGGAGCACTACAATTATTTCAAATATATCGGGAGAATCAAGAAAAAGCGATTACTTTCTTTAAAGAGGGAACGAGTGCTGATTGGAATGTTTCCATACAGGAAATTTATGGTAATACAGGTGTTGCATTTGATTTTTCGCAAGAAACGGTACAAAGTACTGCTGGAGCTGTGTTGAAGTTTATAAGTGAATTAAAATAAGGATAGCATTCGCTATCCTCTTTATTCATAAGATCGTTTCTTGTTTATATAAAATGTAACAATAGCAGCAATAATGAAAATAGGTATTGCGTACGCTTGCCCAACGAATAATTTCCATCCTACATTATTATAGCCGTCAGATGCTGGAATGATAATTGCGATGATACAAACAATAATATAAGCTAATAATGCTGGGAGTATATTTTTCATAATTGTTCACCTCCTTTTAATACCAATGTTATGACTATATTTATATAATACATGATAAGTTTTCATTTGGAAAATTATGTACAAGATATATATTTTTGTAATTATGTAAAAGAAATGGTTATTTGAAAATAGGGTAGATGATATATATAAAGAATGATATAGGGGGGATTTGTATAATGGACAATATATTAAATAGAATGAAGCAAGATATAAATATGGAGTTATTGTATAAGCTATGGCCTGATTTTAAGAGGGCTGCTTTTGCATTGTATGATGATGAGTATGTGTATGTATTTCATCATCCATTATTTATGACAGAGGATGATGATGGGTATACCGTTTTAAATTGGAATGAACAATTTAAAGGAGATACATTCATCATATTCAAAGATTATCCAACTGCCATCGTCAATATGAATAGGTATAGAGATTATGAAAGTTTATTTGCGATTGTAGTGCATGAACTTTTTCATTGTTATCAATATTTGAATGGTGAAAGTAGATTTCCAAATGAATCTCTAGGATTTCAATATCCTATATTAGAAGAAAATATTGAATTACGAAATAAAGAACGAATTTGTTTATATGATGCTGTTCATTGTAAGTCACAAGCTGAGAAGAATAACTATATTAAGCAATTTATTGAACTAAGAGAGCAAAGGGCTAATTTTATGAAAGAAGAGTTTGTAACATACGAGTGTATGGTTGAAAGTATAGAAGGGCCTGCTTGGTATGTTGAAATGAATGCTTACAATACAGTATGTAATAATGATGAAAGTGAAACATTACGAAAATATAGTAGATTAATTTTAGATGCATATGAAGCTAATTGTAACATAAGAAAGAGTTGTTATAGCTCAGGAATGTTTTTATGTTTATTATTAGATGAAATCCTTCCTGAGTGGAAAACGAGCTTCTTTAATAGTGATAAATCGCTATATGCTTTTTTAAAACAAAATATAAATGTGGATTTGGATTTAAACAATGAAATTACAATAAGTAATGAAACAAAGCAAATGATTCATTTTGTTCAAAACGAAAGAGACAAGGATTTTAAAGAATTTAATGAGAAAAAAGGATATCACCTGTATATTATAGGGGATATAAAATTAAATATGTTTAATCCAATGAACGTAAATTTAAAGGGAAATAAAGCATTACATAAAACCTTTGTAAGTGTAAGTATGCATAATAAAACATATATGCTAAATCAGCCTGTTTTAGCATCTTTTGAAGAAGATTATAAAAATATGAAACAAGTTCATATCATTATGAATGAAAAACCAGTAGAAAAAAATAATAGTTGGAACGTTGTGGGAATTGGAGACATAGAAGCTGAGTATGAAGAAGTGGAGAATTCTCTATTTTTATATTTAAAAAGTTAGAAGCGAGGTAAGAAATAACAATGAAAAGATTATGCATTATTCCATGCGGAAAGAAGAAAATTTGGGATAAGTACTCAGATTACGGAGAGGCAGAGGCAAAAGATGTATATATTAGTCCATTCGGAAAAGCATGTCAGGCGTATGCAACTGAGTTTTTTGAGAATTGGGTTATATTATCAGCAAAGCATGGATTCTTAAGACCAAATGATATCGTACAAGAAAACTATGATCTTGCATTTGATTCAAAGAGTAATGAGATTATTAGCATAGAACAATTAAAACAACAGATGGTTGATAAAGATTTACTTCAGTTTGAAGAGATCGTCTTACTTGCGGGAAAGAAGCATAAAAAAGTAGTGACGAAGCTATATCCAGAAGAAATCATTACATATCCATTAGAAGGGTGTAAAGGAATTGGGTATATGTTGCAGAGATTGAAGGGGGCTGTGGAAGCGCAGAAGGAAGTATAGGGATAAATTAGTAATATAGATTCAAATTATGCCAAATTAATACATTTAAAATAGACTAGTAAACAAGCATTTTTACCTTTTTAAACATAGAATATGATGAATTCTATTTTATATTAGGGGAGAGTCATATTCATGTGTAATAATTGTGGTTGTAGACGCAGAGATTGTAATAGATTTTGGGATGATTTAATGTTTGGAAGATGTAGACGCAGAGATTGTGATGATTGTGGTTGTAGACGTAAACGTGACTGTGATTGTGATGATTGCCGTCGCAATCGTAAACGTGACGACGATGATGATAAATGTCGTAAGTGGTAATATTTTAAAAAGAGTACTTTGAAGTAAGTACTCTTTTTGTGTATAAACCTTTTAAATTCCATCTTGAACAGATTTTTTTTCAATTTCCCATGAATCTTGTTTTATAATCTTTAAAGCTACATTAGTACCATTAGATTCCTTATAAAAGATATATCCGTGGTTTGATTTAACGTAAGTTAAAGGTTCGCCAATGCAATCTTTAGAACAAGATGTGTTGATAAGTTCAATTAAGGATAGTTCGCTAAGATCGGTTTTACTAGCATCTATAAGTGTATCAAGGTTCGTTTTACGAAAACCTTGTAAGTTTACATCGAAATTCTTTTCTATTTCTCCAGTAACGCTAGTATTCATTACTTCAACTGAATTTTTCTTTTCTAGAAGAAAACCATTTCCATAAAGGAATTTTGTATATCCAAGCCAGGCGATTAAAAATAGTATAAAAAACATACCAGTTGTTTTAAGTTTTCGAAGCCGTTTACTTACGATTGATTCTGAATATTTCATTCAGCCTAATCCTCCAATGTTTTTATTTTAAAGTATGCTTGGGTATATATATTTAGAAGGAGATGAAAGTTAGAGAGTTACTGATTCAAAAAAAGAAAGCATCTGAAGTTAGGTGCTTTCTTTTTGAATACTGTCCGCTATCTGTTAGTTACTTGTTTCATAAGCGGTCTTATTTCTTTAACAGGTGGTTTTTTATCATAGGCATCAACGTAAGAAAAGTAATAATTTAAGTTTCTAAGAAGTCCCTTTCCTATTTTTGCGCTTAAGAAAGGGAATACTTGTCCAGTATAATCATCGAGAGATTTACAATAGTATTTTTCATCTAAGTATATGCTGTATTTACATGTTAGTTCTACTAATGAGTTACCTTCATCATCAAATACTTCTTTAGAATCAATAACGTCTATTAATGCAAATTTTTCATTCAGATAAACTTTCTTCTTTTTCTCGTACTTATTTGTGAGAATAAATACGAGACCAATTGCGTTAATCAAACTATTTCCTCCTATAAAAAACGGATATTAATAAAATATATCGATATACGTTAAATGTAAAGAGGAGTGGTGAAATATCATTGATAGAAAACTAAATAAGCCGATTTGTTTTTTCAAATCGGCTTATTTTTATTGAAATACTTGCGGAAATTGTTTTACGATTGCGTTTGTTATCATGTCGGCCATTTCTAATGCTTCTTTTTCAATTTTATCGTATAGTTTTACACTGGCATCATAATCTTTATTTAGGAAGGCAAGTGCTTCCGCTTTCGTTAACGCTAAATGCTCATAAAACATTTTTCTAAATTCTTCTTTATCTATATATGGGTTGATACTGTTAAGAAATTCAGTGATTTCATCACCATTAGCGTACCATTTCTTTTCTATAGCGGCCGCTGCGTTTTGATCACCAGCTTTTGCGGCTTTAACAAGATCAGCAGCGATTGTTAAGTGGTCTTTAATTAATGCACTATATTTTTTCACTGCATTTTCTCCGTAGAATGGTTCAAGTGATAGCCCCATGTGTGTTGCATTTTGTAGAAGACGTCCAACGGTAACGTTTACGTCGGGCAAGTTAAAGATGATGCCTATAATGGCTAATCGTGTCCAAGCAACGTGTTGTTCCCATAAAGAACGCATATATCCTTTTAGAAAGTTTTCGTTTTTACTAACTCGGTAATTTCGTACAAATGAATCGAAGTTTCCATTAGTGATATGATAAGGGGAGTAATACGATTGCCAATAAGTATACATAAATAGTTACACTCCTTTGAACATGTATATCTCACAATATGATAAACGTTATTTTTAAGTTACGTGTCCAAGAGTTTTTTTGAGAGTTGGAAAAGGAGAAAGTTGAAGGGGAATAAAAAACACACTTATGATATATATGAATAAAAAGAATTTTAAAATAATAGAGGTCCTGCAAGGGAAATTGCAGGACCTCAAAAGGGTATTGCCGAGATGTCGGACTCGACTACGTAATATTAACATAAAATTCTTTCAAAAAAACCTGGTAAATGTGTCCAAATGAGAAGGGTGCTTTTTAATAAAGTTAAAGGGATCTGCTTCCCGCGGCAGATCCCTTTAACTAGATAATGTTGATGAGCAAAAACTCATCTAGAGTACTTTTATAGTAACAAATGAAATTCACTTTGTGTATTGAGAAAAAATGAATTGCTTGTATGAATGTAGCGGATTTATATTTTGCTTTTTGGAATTATAATCATTTGTGGAGAGCAGAATAGGGTTCTAAAATGGAGAAAAGACTTTTCAGCCAGGCTACGATACATTGCAATATGTAAGTATAAAAAAAGACCTGCTAATTTAAGCAGGTCAACATAAGGGGTTTATCTAACAGATTATTATATATGGTAACAACTGTATTGTAGTAAGTCTATAAGTTATATGTTGAGAAAATTTGTTCGAATGATATATATTTGGCACATGTATTAACGTTTAAAAAGTTGAGAAAGGAAATTCATAAGCTTGCTATAAGAAAATAAGGGCTGATACTTATAAAATGATTCATATTTCCACGCATCATTATTAGAGAATTGGAGTTGTTTATTTGACGCTTTAGGTTTGTTGGAATTATTGTAACGACTCTTCATAATTTAACCTCCTCAAATTCATATGTATACGATTAGTAGTATTCTAGGAAGGTAAATTAAATGAATATTTATTTTGAAATTCTTTCTTCTTGTGTACTAGATTTGTTTTTTTATGTTGGAAAACGTAGGAAGCAAATAGAACTCAAATACTTATAAAATTCAAAGTGGCGAGAATCAGTTTGATGATATAATGGGAATAGATGAAAGATAAAGAAAAGCAGGTGACTCTTTTTTGTTTACAAAAGCACAAGAACTTTTAGCGTCTTATTTCGGTTATTCGTCATTCCGAAGAGGACAAGATGAAACAATTAAAAATGTATTAGATGGGAAAGATACAGTCTGTATTATGCCTACGGGTGGTGGTAAGTCAATTTGTTATCAAATTCCCGCATTAGTATTCGAAGGAACGACATTAGTTATTTCACCTTTGATTTCACTTATGAAAGACCAAGTAGATACATTAGTACAAAACGGTATTTCAGCTACTTATATTAATAGTTCTATTTCTATTACAGAAGCAAATCAACGAATTCAATTAGCGAAACAAGGCCATTATAAGTTACTTTATGTGGCGCCTGAGCGTCTTGATTCAATGGAATTTGTTGATCAACTTATCGATATGAAAATCCCGATGATTGCAATTGATGAGGCGCACTGTATTTCGCAGTGGGGACATGATTTCCGTCCTAGTTATTTACATATACATCGCATATTAGATTATCTTCCAGAAAAGCCGCTCGTATTAGCGTTAACTGCTACGGCAACACCACAAGTTCGTGAAGATATTTGCAACACGCTTGGAATTAATCAAGAAAATACAATTATGACAACGTTTGAGCGCGAGAACTTATCATTCTCTGTCATTAAAGGACAGGATCGTAATGCTTATTTAGCGGATTATATTCGTCAAAATCAGAAGGAATCTGGGATTATATATGCAGCTACAAGAAAAGTTGTCGATCAGTTATATGAAGATTTAGGGAAAGCAGGAGTTTCTGTATCGAAATATCATGCTGGTATGAGCGACCACGATCGAAATGAACAGCAAGAACTCTTTTTACGAGATGAAATAAGTGTTATGGTGGCAACATCTGCATTTGGAATGGGTATAGATAAATCGAATATACGTTACGTTATCCATTATCAACTTCCAAAAAATATGGAAAGTTACTATCAAGAAGCAGGACGTGCTGGTCGTGATGGATTAGATAGTGAATGTATTTTGTTATATTCTTCTCAAGATGTGCAAGTACAACGCTTTTTAATCGATCAATCAACTGGAGAATCACGTTTTTCAAATGAGCTTGAAAAACTCCAAAATATGACCGATTACTGTCATACAGAACAATGTTTACAATCATTTATTTTGCAATACTTCGGAGAAGAGCCGAAGGAAGATTGTGGTCGCTGCGGTAATTGTACGGACGACCGTGAAAGTATCGATGTGACGAGAGAATCCCAAATGGTACTATCTTGTATGATTAGGACGAACCAACGATTTGGAAAGCAAATGATTGCACAAGTATTAACTGGATCTAAAAATAAGAAAGTCATTGAATTTAATTTTCATACTTTGCCAACGTATGGTCTTTTATCAAACCGTAGTGTAAAAGAAGTCAGTGAGTTTATTGAGTTTTTAATTTCAGATGAGTTAATTGCAGTTGAACATGGTACGTATCCAACATTAAAAGTAACGGAAAAAGGAAAAGAAGTATTACTTGGTAAAGAGAATGTTTTACGCAAAGAACGAGTAGAAACGAGACAAATTGTTCAAGACCATCCTTTATTTGAAGTGCTTCGTGAAGTGCGTAAAGAAATTGCACAAGGAGAAGGTGTACCACCGTTCGTTATTTTCTCTGACCAAACGTTAAAAGATATGTGTGCGAAAATGCCACAAAGTGACTCCGAACTCCTAACTGTAAAAGGAATCGGAGAACACAAACTTGTGAAGTACGGGTCTCACTTCTTACAAGCAGTTCAGCACTTTATTGAGGATAACCCAAACTATGCGGAAACAATTAAGACTGAAGTTGTTTCAGAGAGTAAAAAATCAGGAAAAGCGTCAGCGAATTCTCATTTAGAAACGTATGAAATGTATAAACAAGGCATTGATCTAGATGAAATTGCGAAAGAACGTAGCTTATCAAGACAAACAATTGAAAATCATTTAATTCGCTGCTTTGAAGATGGAATGGAAGTAGACTGGAACAGTTTTGTTCCTGCAGAATATGAATCACTGATTGAAACTGCCGTGCAAAATGCAGAGGGTGGTCTGAAATCGATTAAGGACCAACTTCCAAATGAAGTGAGTTACTTTATGATTCGTGCTTATTTACAAATTAGAAAGTAGAGACATATAAAGGGGATAGGGATTTATGCATCACGTTTTCGTGTATGGCACGTTAAGAAAAGAGCAAACGAATGCTCATTTTATGCAAGGTGCAATATGCATCGCAGACGAAGCATGGACGTATGGTAAATTATTTGATACATACGAAGGGTATCCTGCGATGATTTGTTCAAATGAGGACAAAGTATACGGAGAAGTTTATGAAGTAAATGATGATGTTCTGCAAAAGTTAGATGAACTTGAAGAATACACAGGTAATGCAGAAAGTGATTTATATGACCGAATCACCGAAACGATTTATTTAGGTGATAGAGAAATACGTGCATTTGTGTATGTTGCTCAAGATAAAGAGATGCTAAAGAAAGTTATCATTTCTGGTGATTGGGTGGAGTATCAACAAGGAAAATAAAAGCAGCTATAGAGCAGATAGTGGAATCGACCATTATCTGCTTTTTATATTGGTACTTTTAAAATTCTTATTATTTTGATAAATTGTAAATGTAGAGAAATAAGAATGGTTTTTTTTATGGGTGTCAGAAATTTAGTTTCTCACCTGTAGCAGAAAAGTCTAGTGCAGGAGGAGAATAATAATGAACGAATTAAATGTGAAGGAATTTTACCAAAAACAATTCGAACTGTCGAATTACGATATCAATACAGAAAGCTGGTTAGAGCAGGTTGCTAAAGAAGTTCAAGAACAAGTTGGTCATCCATTTCAAACGATGTTAGAACTTGGTGCGGGAAATGGTGGATTTGCACGAGCGATGTCTAAGTTACGTGTGAGAATGACAACTGTTGAACTTGTATCAGAGCTGGTTTCCTTTGCAAAAGAACATTCTAGTAGTGATATTGCCATTCATTGTGGAGATTTTTATCAAATTAACTTTGAAGAAAAATTTGATGTGGTTAGTTATTTAGATGGATTTGGTGTAGGAACAGATGATGAGCAATTGATTCTATTAAAACGGATTAAAAATTGGATGAAGGATGATGGATGTGCACTTATTGATATTTATCAACCATTGTATTGGAAAAAAGTAAGTGGACAAGAAATGTCCTTAAGTGCAGCTATGCGAAAATACGAATATGATAGTATAAATGAAAGAATGTTAGATCATTGGTGGAATCCTAATCAGCCTAATGAGATTGTAACACAGTCTTTACGTTGCTATACAGTTGAAGAGATTAGCGATCTATGTGATGAAGCAAATTTAAATATTGTAGCAATTTTCCCGGGTGGCGCATTTGATTTTGAGAAATCGCGATATAAAGAGCAAGCTTCTTTACATGAGTGCTTATCGTATCGTATAAAAGTAAAAAAGAAATAAAGAATAGATTGGGCGTCTCCCTCGTACACATTAAGCTGAATTTATGTGAAGGGAATTTCAAATTTATAGAATCTAATAACGAAAATAGTTGGTTGAGTGCTTCTATACTCATATAAATATCTTTGTTAGCTTCTAAAAGACTGAAAGGTTGGGTTAATGAAGAATGAGCTATGTTTTGGCTAAATAAAACACAAAGGTATACTAGTTTTTGTGAAATATATTCACTAGTTTGTTAAGCGAATCAAATCTTTCTAACTAATCACTCCAAATTATTAGGCAGCATATATCGTTGTGATTATTTGAAAACTAATACTAGTTCATTAAAAATCGATAAATTCATATTAAAACGCCATCCTTTTTGTATATTTCTATAAAAAGAATAGCGTTTTTTTCGTTATATGGATACAAATTTACATTATCTTGATAATAGTAATAGGGCGAGAACCTATTATGTTTAACTAATAATAAAATGACACAATTGACAAAACACGCATCGGTGTTATAATGATAAATTGTTACCAAGGTAACAAAATAATGTTTTTGCATTAAGGGTGTGAAATTATGAAACAAAATAATGAACAAATAAATGAAAAAAACACAAAAATTAAAGTTGAACGTGTGCAAACTGGTATTAGGATGGAAAAAAGAATGGTAAAAGTTTTGAAAGCGATGGCAGAATATCATGATATTTCGCTGGGCATTCTTCTTGAAAGAATCGTTCTACATTCTTTTGAAAATAAACCTGTGTTTAGTGATGAAAGTCTTGAAAAAGTTAAAGCTATAAAAGAAGTTTACGATATGGATTATGGCCTAGAAATAAGTCGTCAGTGGAATGATTCGGATAACTAGAATGATTATTTTTACATACAGTTCCTTGTGTAAGCAATCTATGAAATGAAAAAATAAAGAGAGAGAAAATTTTGTTTTAAAGATACTTCAAAAGCTTAGATAAAGAGGTATATTTTTTGTGTTTTTCTTTAATTTGGAAAATTCTAAATCAAACTATTGACTTTATGAATGGATTTTTAATACAATTGTATCTCGACTGAAAAAATTGGAACGGACAGGAGGGAATCATCAAATGAGTAACATATTTGAAGAAGAATTACAAAAAATGAAAGATATTTTATGTACGATGGATGAGCAATTAGAACAGCTTGAAAAAATCCCGGTTTATTATGGAGAAGATTTTAAAGAGCAAATTCTTGAAAGTATGAGGGAGTCTAATAGACAAAGCTTACGTATTGGTGTACATGAGCCGTATTTTGGAAGATTAGACTTTCAGGAGGATGGCAAGGAAGACGTAATGCCGATTTACATCGGTAAAGTAGGTGTTTCAGATAAAGATACGATGAAACCAATTGTAATTGATTGGCGTGCACCTGTCGCAAGTATGTTTTATTCATTTACCGGTGGTGAAGAATTAGCATTTTATCATTCACCAGACGGATTAGTAGAAGGCGATGTTTATTTAAAACGAAACATTTCGATTCGAAAGAGAGAACTAGAACGTGTTGTTGATACATATGTGAAAGGAAATGAAGATGTCTCACATGCTGATGATTTTCTTCTATATCGATTAGGTGAGAATAAAGATAACAAATTGAAAGATATCGTTTCGACTATACAATCGGAGCAAAATGATATTATTCGTGCGGAAAGAAACTTACCGTTATTAATTCAAGGGGTTGCAGGGAGCGGAAAAACAACGATCGCTTTACATCGCCTTGCTTTTTTAATTTATGAATATCGTGAACAACTTGAAGCGGAGAGAATGATCGTATTCGCTCCAAACAGTTTGTTTTTAGACTATATTTCAAGTGTACTTCCTGAGTTAGGTGTAGGAAATATTAGTCAAACAACGTTTCCAGATTGGGCATTACGTACGTTAGATGGTTCGGTGAAACTGAAGCAGACAGAAGAAAAATTGAAAGAAGCTTTCTCAATTAATCGCGATGAAAAAAAGGTTATGCTAGGTAAATTGAAAGGCACGCTGGAATTTAAGTCGTTTATTGAAAAAAGAATGATTCAATTTGAAAAAGATTTAGTGCCAACAAAAGATTTTGAGGCATGGGATAAAGCTGTTATTCCAGTGGAAGACGTTAAAAAATGGATGCAGGTTGAATATAAACACTATCCATTAAAGAAAAGAAGAGAACGTTTAGTCGGCCGTATGAAGCGCTGGATTGAAATTGAGCTTAAAAAGTTTGGAGAAACGAACGAGAAAAAATTACTAAAAAAAGAAGCGACAAAGAGATTGAACACATATATGAATTTTTGGCCGAAAATGAGCCCGCTTTCACTATATAGTTCAATGATAAAGAGTAAAGAAATACTCGAAGTATTACCTGAAGAACTTGTTCAAGAAACAGAAAAGAATTGTCGTAAAAAAGAAGTGTATGTAGAAGACTTACCAGCTTTAATTTACATACAACATCGCATAACAGGAATTGAAATTGGACAAAAGTTCCATCACGTCGTTATTGATGAAGCGCAAGATTTCTCGCCATTCCAAGTATATGTATTAAAAGAAATTACACTAGGTAATTCTTTCACTATATTAGGTGATTTATCTCAAGCGATTTATGATTATCAAGGAATTGAAGACTGGGGTGCTTTTAAGGAAGTATTTCAAGAAACAGGTTATTATGAATTGACGAGAAGTTATCGTTCTACAAAAGAAATTATTGAATTCGCGAATGAAATAATTAAAAATGCAGAGATTCCTGTAGGACTGGCAACTCCAGTTTTCCGTAGTGGTGAAGACGTGAAAGTAATTCCAGCAGAGGACCAATTTACTGAAGTTTTAAAGACATTACAGCATTTGCAAACTGAAGATGTGAAAACAATCGCGGTAATTGGAAGAACAGACGATGAATGCCGTGATATATATGAGAAGTTAACAAATGCAGGGTTGACTGTTAATGTCATTGAAGCAGATCAAAGCAAATATGAAGGTGGTATTTCGGTAGTACCTGTATATTTGGCGAAAGGTTTAGAATTTGATGCCGTACTTCTAATCGACGTTGATGAGGAACATTACAAAAATACAAAACATGATGCGAAATTATTGTATGTCGGATGTACGAGATCGCTTCATGATTTATGGATTTTCCATAGTGGGGAAGCGTCGCCATTAATTAAGGGGATAAAATAAATAAAAAAGAGGATTTTCTAGTAATAAACAGAAAAACCTCTTTTTTTCTATATAAGGATATAGGGGGAATGGATATGATTACAAAAGTAATAACAAAAAGAAATTGGGAAATCGCAAAAACAACTAGAGAGATTAATGAAGCCTCACTTAAAGAAGAGGGGTTCATTCATTGTTCATTATTAGGCCAAGCTTTAAAAGTTGCTCAAAAACATTTCAGTCATGAAGAAGATGTATTATTACTTACAATTGATCCATCCCTAGTAAAAGCAGAAATAAAATATGAACTTGCTTCTAACGGTCAAGAATACCCGCATGTATATGGAGTAATCAATTTTGAGGCAATTGTAGGTGTTGCTCCATTTCTTAAAGAAAAGGGAGATTTTTTATTACCAGAGGGACAAAGTTAAGAGTGTTATAGGTATTTAAGTTAGCTAGAAAAGCACAAATCATATCGTTTGTGCTTTTTATTGTCTATTTTTTTGAAAAATCATTGTTTTTGTCACACTAATACTGTACGATACATAGTATAAAACACATACTGTATGACATATAGTAATGGAAATGAGGTGGGTGAATGGATACTTTATTAAATTCATTAATTACTGAGCTAAGGAGAGGGACATTGACATTAGCGGTTTTAAGTCAACTAAGAACGCCGCAATATGGATATTCGCTTGTCCAATTATTGGAGAAATCAGGAATCATGATAGATCAAAGTACTTTATATCCACTACTTCGCCGATTAGAAAAGCAGGAGCTAGTGACGAGTAGTTGGGATAAAACGGAGAGTAGACCTCGTAAGTATTATGTTTTAAGTGAATATGGATTAGAGATATTTTTACAATTGAAAAAGGAGTGGATAAAGGATTCGAAAGAACTTTATAACCTATTAAAGGAGGAGGACGAGAATGAGTTTGATTGATATGTATGTCCATGAAGTTGCGAAGAGATTACCTGAAAAAAATCGTGAAGATATTACGCTTGAACTACGGTCGACAATAGAGGATATGTTACCTGATGAGTACAATGAGGAAGATGTAAAGAGTGTCCTTGAAAAATTGGGGAGCCCAGTTTCATTGGCTAATGGGTATTTGGATAGACCGATGCATTTAATTGGACCACGTTATTTTGATGTGTATACGACATTATTAAAAATGATCATACCAATTGCAGCTGTTATCGCACTCATTTCAATGGTTGCAGAAAATTTTATAGGCTATACTGGTGATCAGGCAGTTTTAAATGTTATTTTACAATTGATAGGTAAAGGAATTGGGGAAATTGTCGAAGTAGGCCTCCATGTATTTTTCTGGTTGACACTTGTATTTGCTATTTTAGAAAGAACAGATAAAGACAAAAGCACCCAACCGTTGACGACAAGTTTAAAAAAATGGACACCTGATGATTTGAAAAATATCTCGTATGTGCCAAAGAAAAAGTCAATTTCAAAGTTTGAAGTTTTTGGAGGTTTGATGTGGACGGCAGTGTGGGCTACACTTTACTTTTATGCGAATTATCTTGTTGGCGTATATAATGGTACGGCAAATGGATTGAAGTTTGTCGCGCCAACTTTTAATCAAGATGTTTTACTTCAGTATTGGCCAATCGTTGTAATTATGATTGTTTTCGAAATAGGTATATCTCTTTATAAGTTAATGCAAGGACAATGGACGAAAAGAGTGGCAATTGGGAATGCAATACTACAGCTAGCTGCAACAATAGTATTCATTGTAATCGTAGTAAATCCTCATTTATTTAACGAAGGATTCATTACGTATGTGGCAAATGTGTTTACAATTTCTCCAGAGGAATTTAAAACGTGGTTAATTGGTGGAGGGATAATTATCTTCATATTATCTGCGGTACTAAATGCAATTGAGGGTTTTCGAAAATCTAGAATTCGGTTGTAAAAATAAGTTTGTATTATTATTAGGTAGATTAGTTGAAAGAAAGGTACAGAGAAAGATCATTATGAAAGGAAGAAAACAATGATAAGGGAAGCAATGAAAAAAGATGTAACATTTATTTTAGATATTTATAATGATGCAATCCTTAATTCAACAGCTGTATATGCGTACAAACCTGTAACCCTTGAAAATAGAATAGATTGGTATGAACAAAAAAAGGCTGATGGCCATCCAATTTTAGTCTACGAGCTAGATAATAAAGTAGTAGGATTTGCGACATTTGGCCCCTTTAGGGCATGGCCTGCCTATAAATATTCAGTTGAACATTCTGTGTATGTTGATAAAGAATATAGAAAAAATGGAATTGGGTCCTCTTTAATGGAAGAATTAATTACAATTGCAAAAGAAAGAGAATATATAACCTTAATTGCTGGAATTGATGCGGAAAATGAAAAAAGCATTGCAATGCATAAAAACTTCGGATTTGTTTATTCGGGAACAATAAAAAAGGCTGGTTATAAGTTCAATGGATGGCTAGATTTAGCTTTTTATCAATTGGAGCTTAATGGTCCTAAAAATCCTACTGAAGAATAGCTGTATCTATTACTGTAAAAATAATTTTAAAAAGAAATTGTATATATTACAAAAGATAGTATGAAGAAATCTCATGCTATCTTTTTCTTATTGTATTCATGATTATCATTTAACAAAAAAGGATTCTTATATTCTATATCGAATTTTGAGAAGATGATAAAACGATATAAGAAGAGGGATGAATATGCAGGCTGTCATTAAAAAAATAAAAGAAATACAAATTGGTCAAGTTGGAATACTTGTTTATTCAACAAAGAATGGAAATATAGTTGCTACCCATAACAATGAGCTATACGTTCCTTTAGCATCAGCAGCAAAAGTGGCAATTGGATTTACAGTAGCAAAGATGGTAAAGGACAAACAAATTAATTGGAATGATACACTTCATCACATTAAGTTTAATCCAAATGAAGATAGTGCGCAGTTATATCCACATTTACAAGAAAGAAATACATTAGCACTTAGTAAAGCAGTAGAAGTAATGATAGCTTGTCACGACAGTTATATTGCTCACTCGGTTGTAATGCACTGCGGAGGATGGGAAACTGTCAGAGAAAATGTTTTAACGTACTTTTCAAAGATTCATATACAGGAAAACCCTAGAGATGAGCAAAATGTCGGAGAGTTAAATCAAGTTCTTTCACTTTTAGTACATATTTTTCAAGGATATAAATCAGAACCAGAATTATGGGAACCCATTATTAATGGAATGGTAAGGCAACAAGGTGATTATGAAGGGATACCGTATTATCATTTAGCTCATATGACAGGTGGTTTATCCACAGCTATAATAAATATTGGTATAATAGGAATGTTTCATAAATTTCCGTTTCTTTATGTAATTGGGGGAAGAGATTTACCTAATCGATTTGATAATAAAGAGGTTGATGAAACAATTCTAGAAGCTTTGAAGTGCTTATATAAAGAATATAAGATAACAAGTCAAACAAACGTTGTAACCGATAATTGAATAAAAACGTTATTTTAATAGCAGGGAGGGGAATAGTGCACCTAAAGGAGTATACCGTTTACAAAAGTGAATCGCTCATATGTATCGGGACTATAAAGGAATGCGCTCAGCATATGGGAGTGTCTGGTGATTTCTAACATAAAAAGAGAGCACAAAGGCTCTCCTTAATGGTTTTGTGATCCGCCAGCAAAACGAAAAAATTCAAGTACTTCAATACATTAGAAATTTTGTGAACATGAAGTACAAGGTCCACCAGTCGGCTGAAATACAACATTGTCAACAAAAGCTGTTGCGCCTTCTCCCCCTGTAGCAGTATTTTGGAAAGAAATACATGCTGTAGTTACAGTAGCAGGTATACACACAACAAGAATATAATGTTGGAAAAGAGATTGTGGTTGATTCATAACTGGTACAATATGTGGAATGTTTAATGGACCAAGAGTTACAGGGGCAGGAGGACATGCTTGCCCAAGTTCTGGGAAAGATACTGAAGCTATAAGAAATGCACCATCCCTTACATCTGCAGCAAAAGAAAACGTATAACAACAACCTGCGTCAACATCAACTGTTTGATTAATACTTCCACCTGGATTAATTGATGCAGCTAAGAGACTAAATGAACCATTTGACAGAAACCGGCCACTATGAACGTTTGGAAACCCTACTTCTGAAACGGAACCTGCTTGATTCCAACCTGGAACTGGATCTCCTACTACTGCCGGCTCGTCAAATCCAGGGTTGTCAAGAATATTATTACATGGACAACATCCTACTGCTGTTGGACCCGTTGGACCAGTTACGCCTGTTGGACCTGTTGGGCCCGTTGGACTTGTTGGACCTGTTGGACCTGTTGGACCTGTTGGACCTGTTGGACCTGTTGGGCCCGTTGGACCTGTTGGACCCGTTGGACCTATTTCAGGTGGAGGTAAAGGGGGACCGAAACATTCGCACGGAATATGAAAATTTTTTTTAAATTTACTCATTTTTACACCATCCTTATCATTCACCCACTTACACTCTATAGTTTATGAATCAGCTAACACGCAAGTATAAGGAAAAAGCCTTTAAAAATAAAAATAAGCATAAGCCCTTATGACACAAATATAAACCCATTCTATAATATATAAGGAACATGGCTTTACTCCAAACAGCACTTATTTTTTGGCCATCTATTTTATTATTAATTGCTAGTTTTGCCGTTATAAGTTATGTGAGAACAGGCTATGTCTCTGTACCAGGAATAATTGGTTTTTCATGCTTTGTTACATATGGTGGATTTGTATTCATCAGTATATTAAAGAGAAGAAATAAAAATTAAATATAGCTTACTAAGTTGAAAGGAAGAAATATATGAAACGCATAGAGAACGGTACACGCACTGAAGGAGAATACATTAAAAATAAATTAATTCAATATAACATGTCTGTGCTGTCAGATGAAGTAAAACAGCCGATGGAACAAGTAAGCTTCGTAGTGAAAGATGAAGATGGAAAAATCTTTGGCGGGGTAACAGGAACGATGTATTTTTATCATCTTCATATAGATTTTTTATGGGTTGATGAATCTGTTCGTCATGATGGTTATGGTAGTCAATTATTACATAAAATAGAAGGAATTGCGATGGAAAAAGGATGTAGACTCATTTTACTAGATTCATTTAGTTTCCAAGCACCAGATTTTTATAAAAAGCACGGATACCGAGAATATGGTGTTGTTGAAGATCATCCTAAAGGGCATAGTCAACACTTTTTAGAAAAGAGATTATAATAATATTATGTATACTGGTTGAGGGGAGAAAAAATGTACACGTATAAATTACAACATGAACAACCAATCTGTGTAGAAAAAATAAAGAAACTTTACGATTCTGTAGGCTGGTGGCCAGAAAGAAAAGAAGTCGATATTCAAAAAATGTTAAAGAATAGTATAGCAATTGGAGTATGGGAAGAAAACGAATTAATTGGATTTGCTAGAGTTGTTACTGACGGTGTTTTTCGGGCGTATATTGAAGATGTTGTCGTACATGAGAGTGTAAGAAACAAGGGAATTGGTGAGAAGATGCTTACATTGTTACTTCAAGAGGTATCCCATATTGATATTGTTAGTCTATTTTGCGGAGAGAAACTAATAAAGTTCTATGGTGAACAGCAATTTAAAGAGACGAAGCAAATTGTGATGCATCGTAATCAAATAGTAAAAGAATAAGAGGTGCCAATTAGAATGAATGCAACAAGAGCATATTGTTTATCGAAAAGAAAAGCGACAGAAGATTCTCCAGATGGCTGGAGTGCAACATGTATGAGGTTAAATAATAAAATATTTGCGATAGTGAATCATGAAGAAGGTGAAAAAGCTGCGATTACATTAAAATGTGATCCAGAACTTTCTTTACGAATAAGAGAAGATTACCCAGAAACAATAATTCCTGGATATCATATGAATAAAAAGCATTGGAATACAGTGTACATACATAAGGATGTAGGACAAGAACAAATTAATAAGATGATAGATTGGTCGTATGATTTAGTACTACAATCGTTTTCAAAGAAAAAGCAGCAAGAGTTATTGGATTAAATACAAAGTGAAGTCGACTATAAATAGCTAGTAAAATAGTTCTATTTTACTAGCTATTTGCAGTTTTAAATTATGAAGTAGGAGCTTTTGAAATGAATACGAAACGAAATAGATTACTATATGTAATGTTTACTATAGTTGTTATTATTTTAGGTCTTAGTTCAAGAAAGTTTGCTTTTGCGTTACCAGATTTGTTAAATGGGTACTTAGGTGATGCTTTATGGGCATTAATGATTTTCACTGGATTTGGATTTTTGTTTCCTAAAATAGAAACGAAGAAATTAGCTTTTATTAGTTTAATATTTTGCTACGGGATTGAAATTAGCCAATTGTACCATGCGGAATGGATTGATAGCATTCGCGCAACGACTTTAGGTGGACTCGTATTAGGTTACGGATTTTTATGGAGTGATTTAGTGGCTTACACAATTGGTGTTGGAGTAGGAATGCTTGGTGAGTTTATGCTACGGAAGAAATAAAAGATGTAAAAAGGGGTATTTATGAAAAAAATAATATTAATAGGTTCTGGTGGTTCAGGAAAATCTACATTAGCAAAACAGTTAGGGAATAAATTAAATATTAAGGTGCATCATCTTGATGCACTATTTTGGAAACCAAATTGGGAGGGTGTACCGAAAGAGGAGCAAAGAACGGTTCAAAATGAATTAGTTAAAGGGGAAAAGTGGATTATTGATGGGAATTATGGCGGGACAATGGACATAAGAATTAACGCAGCTGATACAATTATCTTCCTTGATACTCATAGAACAATATGTGTTTATCGTGCTTTTAAAAGAATTGTGCAATATCGGAATAAAACAAGGCCAGATATGGGTGCTGGATGTGAAGAAAGGTTTGACTTGCAATTTTTCAAATGGATATGGGAATATCCTAAGACAAAAAGGCCTGCAATTGTAAAAAGACTGGAACAATTCAATAAGGATAAAAGGGTTATTATTTTAAAAACACCAAGTGAGGTTCAACGATTCTTAAAGGAAGTACGGTAAGTATAAATTGGGCATTAAAAGAATTAAATTATGTTCCATTTTGAATGGAGGGGTAATATTGAATGAAATCATTCGCTCAACTGATTCTTTTATGGTAAAAGTTCCAACAGGAGAGGTAGTATTGGTAGTATT
>NZ_JBFUIV010000037.1:0-21364 GCF_056401715.1 Bacillus sp. P4_E1 | reverse complement strand
ACATTTGCTTCAAGCCAATTATGTTCTTGTTGTGGATATCAAAACAAAGACGTTAAAAATCTAAACCTACGTAAATGGGACTGCCCTTCTTGTCTTACACACCATGATAGAGATATTAACGCAAGTATCAATCTAAAGAATGAAGCGATAAGGCTTCTAACCGCAAGGACTGTGGAGCTAGCCTAATAAATTAGAGTTCGATAGAACTCTTTACTTAGGAATCCCCCTCTTCTAAACGAAGTGAAAGTGGGGGTAGTTCAAAATGAGGCTACACTGAATATTATATAAATGTAGATATAAGACACTTCACTACACTAAAAATATATCCAGAAGTACTTTCCTCCTCATATGGTTAAAAGTACAACAGATAGGCTCTTATGCTATTACACATAAGAGCCTATCTGACTAGTATTATAAACAACTATTTATATAAAAGTCTTTCATACTAAATAAAAGATATCTCTACAATTATTCTGGGAAAATGAAACTAGAGTTCCCTTCACTATTAGCGGAATCCTCTTTTGGGAATGTAATAGTAGATCCTTCATTTCCTTTATTTATTTCTTGTTCCTCAGGAAATACAATGGAAGAATCATTACTTAAGTTTGGTGAAAAACCAAGTTTAGATAAAATGGCTTTTAAGTCAGGTAAAACACCAATTTTATCAGAAGTTGGATCATTAGATTTCGTTCCAGTACTAGAATCACTTAAAATATCCCTTAGCTGGCTCGGTGTATATACTTTCCCCTGACTATTTTTTGCAATTCCTTGAATTGATGCAGCAGCACCAGCAATAATAGGTGATGCACTAGACGTTCCGCTAAAGCTAGATGTATATAGATTTGTCATAAATTCACTTGGTTTTGCATCTGTTGTGTCTACTGCATTTCCCCATCCATAAACATCCACTCTACTACCGTAATTAGAGAAATATGAACGTTTATGAGGGACCCTTGCAGAAGCTGCTCCAACCATAATTGCCCCTGAATCTTTAAAATCAGGACTATTACGATTTAAAATTTGTTTACCATTACGGTCTTTAAATTGATCCAAATCATTTCCGCCGTTTGCACCAGCTTCAATAATAATGATTCCCTTATTTGCTCCCATACGAATTGCATCAAATATATCCGGTTTTACTTCTACAGGAAGATAGTTCTTATCTCCATATCCATCGTAAGTTGCTTGAGCTTCTAATAAAAGGATATCCCCAGCTTGCATATTGTTAACTGCACTTAATATAGCATCAGCTGTATTATACCTTCCGTTATCCCTAATCTGAGATACAACCTTTACCTTAGCTTTTGGTGCAATCCCAATTCCACCTATGTTATTATCCTCTGCAGAAACAATCCCTAAAACCGAGGTACCATGATCATGGTGTTCACTCTTATTCTGTCCGGATATCAATTCGATATTCTGATTCACTAAATCTTCATGAGTAAATAACCAGCCATACTCCATATCTACAAAAGTTGTTCCTTTTCCATCTCCACCTTTTATACTCCAGGCATAAGGTGCATTGATTCCTAATGGTGCTGGTTCAAGGTAACCTTGCCTTGTAAGTCTAGGCTCATCATATGGATTAACAGATAAATTTGGTAAACGCTCTTCTGGTGGCGCTTCTTCTTCCTGTAGATATGCCGTTTCAACAAGAGATGATTTCTCAAATTTTACAAGTAATGCTTGTACATCAATATCAACTTGGGTTTCTACAATATAATAGTTTAGCAAATTAGAAGAAATATGATCGGAGTCTTTTATTTCTTTACCTAAATTTTTAATTTCTGTAGGATTTAAAGAACTAAAAAGTCGATTTATAGTTATATTTGGGTATTCGGCTAAAATTTTAATTAATTCAGGGTCTTGTTTTTCTTCTTTAATAAATTTTTCTATCCCATCCTGATATGGTAAATTTGCTTCATTTTTAAATTTCAAAATTAATTGTTTAGTAACTTGCTTATGTACAGTAGAGTTCAATTGCTTATTTGAATAATTGTAAGTAGCTGCGTAGGCAACTTCTGATTTTTCACTTGGAAGTATACCACCTACCCCATTAAATGCTGTTAACGCAATTGAAGAAACTAGAATTCCCTTAAAAATTTTCAAACCGTGCACCTCTTTTAATTTATATATGATTATAAAAAACTATAGATTACCTAACTTCTTTTTTATACAAGCGTCTTATATTTAGGGTTATATTTTCAACTCCATTCATTTTTTTATATTCACTTATATATCATTAATACAACTAGTTCATACCATCAAATCTATTACTTTAGTTACATTACTGTAACCAGTATAGTTACAACTATAATAAATAGTCAACCTTATTTTTTATGCAATTTCGCATTTTAAAGAGTGTATACTTCTATCAACTTACTCCTAATTATTTTAATTTGAGTCTTATTCTCCTCATATTAAACCGATCTCTTATTTAAGTATAAAACCTTTACATTTTAAGAGAAGTTGGGATTCTATCATTTTAAGTAATTGCATATATGTAATTAAAGGCATATAAGGGGGATTGAAAAATGGTAATTTCAAGACAAGATTCCTGGACTAACGATAACGATTCACTTCTCGCAACAATAGTACTTCAAAATATTCGTGACGGTGGAACACAGTTAGCTGCATTTAAAGCAGTTGCTAAACAATTGGCTAGGACACCTGCAGCTTGCGGATTTCGTTGGAACTCATACGTACGAAAACAATACGAAGAAGAAATACAACAGGCGAAACAAAATCGAAAATCTGGAAACAACAAGTCCCCCATCCAACAAACAAAAGAAACAAAATCTTTATCTATGACATTAGATGACATTATTATCTTTCTACAAAATTATAAAGAAGTGAATGAAGTGAACAATTTACAACAGCAAATTGAATATTTAACGGCAGAGAATAAATCCCTTCTCCAACGGTTAACTACATACGAAGAAGAGTATCGTATGTTACTTAACCATATCGATAAGGCAAGAAATCTGATTGTAGTCGACTAAGAAGAATCAAATTAATTTTTATCATATTAAAACCGTAGCCTGTCAAAATTACTATGTATGAATTAATTTCAATACATTATAAATGATAATAAGTAAAGCGCACGTTTATTGTTAATAAACGTGCGCTTTACTTAAGTCATAAAATAGAAATTTTTTTCAACTCGATAACACTTTTAAAATTAAGATGTTTGTTTTATAGGTATCTGTTTGCTTCTATTCTCAACAAGTTTATCTAATAATAAGTAAACAAATCCAGACATAACACATCCCACACCTAAGATTGTAAATAATATATGCCCTAGAAGATGCTCCAGTAATAAACCGCCTAAAAGAGGCCCTAATATATTACCTGTAATCCACTGCAGATTAGCGGCTCCCATATAAGTACCCCTCAAATGTTCTGGAGCTAAATTAGCAACGAAAGTCATTTGGACAGGTGACATAATCATTTCTCCTAAAGTATAAACTGTATAAGCTATTAATAATGAAACTAAAATAACTAAATCGTTTGTGTTTATTACTTGAAACCACTTTGGTAACCATCCTATTGCCAAAAGACCAATACCAAAAAGAATTGCGCCATATAGCATTGATTTCCCAATCGATTTGTGAGTTAACCATTTTGAAATGGGAAATTGAAAAAAAACAACTAATAGGCCATTTAACGTCATTAAATATGGAAATGGATTACTATTTCCAAAAATCATTGTCTTCTCATTACTAAAATGAAGCGGTAACATACCTTCCGATTGCGAAAATCCCATAAATATAATGATTCCTGTAACTATATAGAAAAGTAATATCCTATCCCTTATAACAACTCTTAATGTGGATCTTATTGAATTTTCAGGTGTTTCTTCATGTATCATGACATTTTTAGGTTTTGTTTCCTTTAAAAACAGTACCATTAATATTGTATAAAACAGCATGGTTCCAGAAGTAATCAAAAAGATGACATCTTTTGATACAACTACAACTGCTGCGCCAATTATAGGACCTATCGCTGCTCCTATATTATGAGCCATTCTAAGTAATCCATATGCCTCAGTTCTTTTTTCTGGTTCTGTTACATCCGTAACCATTGCAGATGCGGCTGGTTCAAAAAAAGAGTTACATAACCCTAAACCGATAGATAAGATTGCATATGCTATAAAACCATCTATGACCAAAAAAAACAGCATTAATAACCCATTACTAGCCATAGAGAGTACCATAGTTGGTTTCCGGCCATAAGTATCTGCTATATGTCCTCCAATTAACGAGCCTATACTTGCTGCAATTGGAGATAAAGCTATAATCACACCTACCTCAAGCAAAGAATCCACTTTATCCTTTAAATATAATGCGAAAAATGGCATTAACATCATCATTGCAATACCATTTAAAGCTTCTCCAATAAAGCGAATCCATACATTAAGGTCCATCCCCTTGAACTCTTTCCTTGTACTTCTCATATATACCTCACCTATGCTCACTGTATATTTTTTATTACGTAAAGAGCTTTATAACACTTTTACCAAAATCTAAATTTAGCAAAATAAGCTACCAATTCATAAAAATACTTATCTTTTGATAAAATAATATAAACTCGTACCAATAATCTCCAGTGCATCTTGCATACGTTGAGCCGAGATGTTCTCTAAAACGGTATCTTGAGGTGTATGGAAAACCCTTTCAACATGATAAATAAGAGGATCCCAACTCTCTACATCCATCCATATAAATAAAGCAGAGGGAATTCCAGCTTGGTTAAATGGTACATGATCACTAGAATCAAACTTTCCAGTTAACACAACCGATTTCCTCAATTCTTTACTAGTAGCTACAGCAGTATTTGTTACTTCATTTTGAGAGCCATCTAACGTCATTGCATATAAATCCTTAGCCTGATGATAACTTGTTGCAATCATATCTGCATTAAACACTCCTCGAATACGTGTTTTGTCTTTAGCAGATAACTGATTAACATAATGATAAGCTCCTAAAGATTCATTTTCTTCCGCTCCAAAAGCAATAAATTGAATTTCTTTATTAGTCTCTATATCCTTAAAATTGTAAGCCAACTCTAATAAAAGCCCTACTCCAGAAGCATTATCGTTTGCTCCAGGTGCCCCAATAACACTATCATAATGAGCACTCATTATTGTTACTTCCTCATCACCTGTCGTATGTTTAGGCTTTTTTTTCGCAATAACATTTGATGAGCGTAAATTTACTTCTTGCTTTGCCTTTAAACTGACTACATTGTGATTATGTAATAACTTTTCTTTCATTCTAATCCCCTGATTATAGGCAAGCCCAAATACAGGTATCGATTGTTTCTTTTTTAAAACTGGATTAAAAGCTTCTCCATAGTTCCCTCTATCCCCAATCGTACTATATAACAACACACCCTTTGCTCCCTTTATCGCTACATGCTCAACCTGTTCATTATATTTTTCAATAGTATCGGCTTGTTCTAATAATACTATCTTCCCCTGGATCGACTCAGATAAACTATTAATATTGGTTTCTTTTCCTATAAAAACTACCGAGCCAACCACTGGATTTGTAGATATAAATGCATTAGATGCTGCCCCAACCTGCCAATCTTTTTCCCCATACATACTAAAAGAAATACTTCCAATATATTGATCAGGTACAGGGAATGCTTGATACTCAACCTCATATCCTAATTTCTGCAATGTATCTCCAATGTATTTAGCTGCTCTATGTTCTTGCATAGTCCCACTTGGCCGTGGACCAATTTTTTCAGAAAGAAAACGTATATGCTCAATGGCACGATTAGCACGAACTTGTTCTGTCACAGGAGAATACAGATTATTATTAACCATAGCATTTACTTTTACTGGTTCTCCATATGGATTACTAAAAAAGAAAAGAAATAGAATTCCAAAACTTACAATGTTTTTTGGGGTAATAGTTAATTTTTTCATTTGTCCTCCCTTTTATTAGGAAACATTAATAGTAAAACCTTCCCTCCTAACATACTTATTTAGAAGAAAAGGTTCATTAAAATCATCTCTAACTCAAATTACTTGTTATGATATTAAAGCAGTAACTCTTTTTATATCTTTAAAAAATTCGAGTTTGCTTGTATGCCAGTAATATTCTTTTGGAACCAATTAAGAGTCTCCCATGATTTCACTCTATTTGTGTAATCAGTCTCCTGTACTTCGAATACAATTCCTATATTTCTACTTGAAACTTGATTATTTACTTTTAATAAAGTTTCATGTAATAAATTTTCGTTAATAGAACCATTAGTCGGACTTTCTCCCTCAAAGCAGCGTACCTCACTATAAGGAATCGTCAAATGTTTAAAAGAACTAAAATGTAAATGTTTGATATGATCCATTAAATTTATATACTTATGAAAGTCTTTATACTCAATTTCCTCTTGTCTTAATAATTTAGAAATACCTAGACGTGTAAGATAAGTGATAGACCAATGGCATATATCCCACGTTATTCCAACATTAGATAAATCTAAATTTACCAAGTCATTAAAATCTTCTGGGTATACAAATATAGGATCAAAGTCATCACCTAAGTTTCCAATGATGGGTAAGTTTTCAACACCTATCCATATATTGGTTCCTTTTATTTCCTCATCTATCATTTTAAAGAACTCTATAATTCTTTTTCTATTATCAATAAGATTATACTTTTGAAATTCTGCTATGTTCATAAATTGATTAGCATGAACTGTTATACCTGCTGCGTTATATTTTATAGCAAGATTAATAAACTCATATAACTGTTTTTTTATAAATTCACTATTTAAATAGTCTGCATTATCAGTTGGAAAATGCAAGGTTAATAAAGATGGATTAAGTGTTTGAACAAAAGAAAGTACATCTGAAAACTTTGTTGTATATGACTTATCATGTAAAGATTCTCCATCAAAAATATTTGCTTCTAATCCATAACCTTGTTCAACCCATTTTAAATCTATTTGTTTGCTATCTAATCCAAAGAATGGTACCTGCGGTATTAACATATTCTCTTCACCTACCATGTTCCTCTTACTAACATAAATGCCTCAGCCGCTTTATATCCTGACTTTGCTCCCCATACAAAAGCATTGTGCTTCATTGCTTCTATTGAACGTGGGTGAGGAAATTCCCTTAACTCCGATTCATAATGTTTCATCGCATTTAATTTCGTCTCCAAATGTTCTTCAATATTTACGAAATAATTAGGAAGAAACTTATCTTTCTCATTATAATTCCACTCAGTAGAAGATAAGGTTTCATATGCAAACACCCATTTAATATTACTATTTGGTAGAGGTCGTGTAGCTGTCATCACTGCTCTATAAACAACAGTATGATCGATATTTATATCTCCGCCATATTGAGTATAAATAATCGTAGGATTTATTTTATTAATGTGCTCTTCAATTTCTTTTACAACATCTAGTAATGGCAATGTATCAAGACGATTATCAGGAAAATCTAACCTCACAAAACTTGTTACACCAAGTGTAGTACATGCCCCCTCCGTTTCTTTATAAGACAGGCTCTTAACCTCTAAATCTAGTTCTCTGTATTCTTTAGATCTCGAAGATTTCCCCTCTGCAAGGATTACAACATGTACATCATCACCTTGTTCCACGTGTTTTGCTATTGTTCCACCAACACCAATAATTTCATCATCCGGATGTGCAGCAAATACAAGTACATTCATATGATTTTAAACTCCTTTAATAAATTTTTCTGTTTCCTCTGGACCACAATTTAATAAAACATCTAGCATAGATAAATGCGGTATAAACTCTCCAAATAACTGTGGGTAAGAATACTCTCTTATCCTTTGGTATATGATTTCTATATTTTCATGCTCAAAATCACTTTCTATTAAATAATCTTGACCTAAACTTCCAGAATAATAAGTATTGGCATTAAACTTTTGACAAAGCTCTAATACAAAATCACTTTTTTTCCCTGTAATCCCCTCTAGCTCTGATGCATAATATAATTCCGTATCAATATTTAATTCTTGAATAATAAAATGAATAAAGTTCATATTCATACTATTTAGATTATCCCATTTTTCTGAATAAAAATTTTCTAGATAATCCTTGTATACATTGAAATAGGGCGCATTAGAGTAATTAATTCTTATTGTCTTCCAATGCTTTCGCTCCCAATCTTGTGTATTGTCTATCTTTAACTTATTCAATGGGATTTCTTTATAATTTTTCATTTGCATCGGAACCGTTAACCAGGATACTCCTTGGGAAGTTTTAATACGATTTCTATTTAAAAAACCTTTCTTTTCAAATTGTGCTATATCATGAAATACAAACACATCCGATTTATGAATTTTTTCAAAAAAACCATACCAAGGTAAATAACTTGGTTGGTGGCCACTAATAATCATAGTTTAAATCCTCTCTTTTAAACAAAAACATTTTTTCAAAACTGCTCCCCAGTATATCTTTGGTCTAGCAATTCCTTTATTATGCGAATATCCTAAATCCGCATACTTTAATTTATTATGAATTGCTAATTCAAACGCATCATTTAGTAGCAAATATGAAGATTGTGTATTTTTCCCTTTGATATTATTAATATTAATCCAGTAATATAAAACTTGTTTATCCATTATAAATATACTGGAACTAATTAGTTCTTCTTCTAAGAATGCTCCTAAGAAAAGGATTCTTTCTTTTAAATTAATAAATAAACAATAAAAAAACTCTCTACTAAATGAATAACTCGCCCCTATACTGTTATTATGTTCCTGATATAAATTGTAAAATTCATCTAATTCTTCTAAAGCTATAGGCCGAATTTCAACATTCTGTTTACGTGCATATCTAACACTTGTCCTAGCTTTTCCTGAACACGATGTCCACAAATCCTCAAAATTATTTGGTAGATCTAACATATAAGTTTCTTTATACTCCCATTTTTCATCACTATAACTTTGAAAAGGATTTATTGTTATAGGTAATAAAAGTTTTTGAATTTTATTTTCAAACTTCCTATTTATTATCGATTCATAAAATGCAAAATCTATTTTATCTTGGCCAATGATTACAGGGCCTCCATAACCAATTAAACTTCCCAGCACCCTACCATCCTGTACATATATAGGAGATAAAACTACTGTATCCCTTGTTTTAATTAATACTGGAAAAAATTGAACACCAGGTAATAATTCCATTAATTTTCCCCATTCATAACAATGGAATACAGAACCATTATATTCTTCCATACAAGCATCCCAATATTGGGCATCAGTACATATTTCGATTTCCATATAATCACCTTTTACTTCTTTTTCTCTAAATATATTAGAATTTGACTACATATATACTTAAGGTCTTTTTTCCTTAACGGATATTTAAAAGGTATTGATAATACTCTTGACCATAAAAATTCTATATTTTCTGACTCAGTGGCGTACTTGGAAAAGATAGGGATTTCACTTAGAGGTAGATAATTCCAACAAGTTTGTATTCCTTTTCCAGCCAAATATACGGAACATTCATATCTATCAGATGGTTCTTTGAAAATAATAGTGAAATAGTTCAAATATACATTCTGAGCTGAAAATATAATCTTTACCCCGTACTTTTCTTCAATTGATTGCAGCATCGTATAACACAAACTAGCATTATATATATTAATTTCTAAAATCTTTTTCATTCTCTTTAAGTGTCTATCAATTAGCAATGAACGTAATGTGGACATTGTTTTTGGATATATAACTTCCGTTTCCTCTGGCAAAGAATCCAATTTGCTATCATTATAGGAAGGAAGAATTCCTAACTTTCCCCAATAATCAGTAAATAAACTCAGTAGCCTACTCTTCTTAATTCTTAAAGCTAATTGCGTTTTCAGGTGGTTTTTATAATCTAAAAACACTTCTTCCTTCTTTTCTTCTTCCATGTCACACAAGTCATTTACCGTATAATTAAGAAGTAACGCTCCTCCCCCTATACTCGGGATGGGTTTAGTTCCCCCAAAACTTAAAATTCCAATGTCACCTAAACTACCAATTGATTTTTCGTTTTGATAAGAGAACATTGCTTGTGCTGCATCATCAATTATATAAATATCATTGTCTCTGGCCCAATTAATAACCTCTAAATCTTCATGACATCCATAGACATGTGTAAGAATAATTGCTCTTGTATTTTCATTTGAATATTTTTTTATTTTATTAAGAGAAAGTGAGTAATCAGTAGTCAAATCAATTAATACAGGTTTTGCTCCTACTGTTAATACAGCCTCTATTACATTAGGACAATTAAAATTTGATAAAATTACTTCATCCTCTTTTTTTATGTTTAGATACTTTAACCCTGCTACTAATGCCGACGAACCACTATTAGTTAATATAATTTCGGAATTAGGGTAGAGAGTTTGTAAACTCTCTTTTAGATTAGAATGATTGGATCTATATATACTTTTCAAAAAATATATATGATCAAATACACTCCAAAAAGAAGGATATATTGGATACTTAATTTTTTTAGGATTTTTAGGATATAGATACTGTGTTTCCATATTTCTCCTCTATTATTTTCTCTAATCCTCTATTTAATGAAATAACCGGCTGATAGTTTAATAATAATTGAGCCTTCTCTATTGAAGGTATTCTTCTGAATATTTCAATATTAGAATCTCTTACTCCCTCATCCCCTAAATTAAGAAATTCAATTTCACTTTTGTTTCCCATTAACTCATTGATTTTCCCCGCTAATTCCTCCATAGATATAGGCTTGTTATTTCCTATATTAAAATCTGCAAAATTCTCTCTTTCATATTCAAATGCTAATATCGTTCCGTTAACAATATCGCTAATATAACTAAAGCATCTAATTTGCTGCCCGTCCCCATAAATAGTCATATTTTCGCCGTTATGAGCTTGTTTTAAAAACTTAGAAATCACAAAGTTTTCATTTTGTTGTGAACCGTATACATTAAAATAACGTACCACTCTGACTTTAAAACTATTATTAGCATATTCTTTCAAAAAATCTTCTGACATTAATTTAGCTTTTCCATAAGCTGATTTGGGAATTTTGACATCATTTTCTTTAAACGGAACACTCACACCATCCCCATACACCTCAGAACTAGAAGAAAATAATAACTTACCTATTCCATTTTCTATACAAACTTCTACAATATTTTTCGTGCCTTCAAAATTCACCCTTACTACATCTTCTTCATTTGAACGACAATTATCAACACCTACTAATGCAGCTAAATGTATGACCCCATCCACATTAATAAGCTTTTCTCTTAATGTCGCAATATCTAAGATATCAATTTCTTCAAAAGGAACATCAATACTTGGTTTAAATTTATCAAATATAATTACTTCATAACCTCTTGCTATTAACTCCTTTGTAACATGTTTACCAATAAATCCACCGCCACCAATAACTCCTATCTTCATAAATATTTACCTCCCTACCTTTAATTGGTATAAACTTTTTAAAGACGTAACGATATGTTCAACCTCATTTTCTGTAAGTGCACTATACAATGGTAATGAAATAATTTGATCAAATACTTCTTCTGTTTTGGGTAAATGTACATTAAATCTCTCTTGATAATATGGATGCATATGAACGGGAATAAAGTGAACACTCAGCCCAATATTTCTCTTTTTCATTTCTTGAATCATCTGATCTCTACTGATAGGAGAATTAGGATTAATCTTTATAACAAATAAATGCCATGCATGTTTTATACTTGGATTGTTTACATAGTTTGGTAATGTTATATACTCTTGGATTTCTTTTAATTCCTTTTGGTATATTTCCGCTATTCTCCTCCGTTTTTCAATCATTTCATCAGCTCTTTTTAACTGACTAATCCCTAAGCTAGCTTGCAGATCCATCATGTTATACTTAAATCCAGGTAATAGAACATCATAACGCCAACTTCCTTTTTCGCCATAACGATTCCATGCATTCTTGGTGATGCCATGCCAACCATATAATCTAGCTTTTTCAGCAATCTCCTCATTTTTAGTGACTAACGCTCCACCTTCACCTGTTGTTATATTTTTAGTAGCATAAAAACTAAAACAAATAATATCTCCATGTGTACCAATCAAAGTATTATCATATTTAGTTCCTAATGCATGAGCCGCATCCTCTATCAGAAATAGCCCGTGTTCTTTACATATCTTTTGAAGTTCTTGTAATTTGGCTGGGTATCCAGCAAAATGAACTGCAATAATGGCCTTAGTTTTTTTCGTGATTTTTCTTTTAACATCATGGAGGTCAAGACATAAATCCTCTTCATCTATGTCTACAAATACTGGTTTTGCACCTACATGCATAATAACGTTTACACTTGAACAAAAAGTAAAACTTGGAACTATTACTTCATCTTCTAATCCAATCCCCAAAGACAATAACGCTAAATGTAACGCCGCAGTCCCTGAATTACAACTTACTACATGTTCAGTATTTAGATAATCTTTTAAATTACCTTCAAACTCTATCACTTTTGGCCCCTTTGAAAGCCATCCAGACTTAAGAGCACGAATAACTCCCTCAACATCTTCATCATTTATTTCTGGTCGATAAAAAGGAATAAATTCTACCATATAATCACCTACAAACATATAATATTTTTTTTATATATTGACTCATCTTTAAATATGTTTCTTGTATCTAAAATTAAGCAATTTGCCTCATTGAGCAAATTAAAATTAATACAATCATGATCCGTATGAACAATAATTAAATGATATTTATTTAATGCATTCATAGTTAAATCGATAGATTTTTTCACATTATGATTGTCCACAATTAGCTCCTCAATAAATGGATCATGGTAATCAACGTTATACCCTTCTAGCATTAAACCATTCATAATATCCAAAGCTGACGATTCTCTAGCATCGTTAACATTTTTCTTATATGCTACGCCAATCATAAGAACATTCTTTCTATCTTCATCTTGTAGTAACTGTAATGCCCTTTTAATAATATAATTTGGCATGTTTTCGTTAATCTCTTGTGCTACATCAATCATTCTTGTTGCCAAATCTTTATTATTTGCAATCCACTTAAAATATATAGGATCAATTGGAATACAATGTCCTCCTACACCAGGACCTGGATAGAATTTTTGAAATCCAAACGGCTTAGTCCCAGAGGCATCAATTACTTCCCAAATATTAATGTTTAATTCATTACATATTTGTGTCATTTCATTAATAAAAGCAATATTTATAAAACGGTAAGTGTTTTCTAATAACTTCGCTGTCTCTGCCACTTCTGGACTACTAACCTTATGAATCCCCTTAATTAGGTTACTATAAAAGGCTGCAGCACAATCTGTACAATTAGGCGTAACTCCACCTACAATTTTAATAATATCTTGGATTGAAAATGACTTATTCGCAGGGTCAATCCTCTCTGGAGAGTATGCTACAAAAATATCTGTACCAATTTCAAAATTAGTTTCATGTTCTAATTTATATAAAATCTCTTCTCTTGTTGTACCTGGATAAGTAGTACTTTCTAGAATAATTAATGTACCCTTTCTAATGTATTTGACTAATTCATTAACTGCTGAATGAATATATGTTAAATCTGGTTGTTTACTATCTTTTTCTAAAGGAGTAGGAACACATATAACAACAACATCACATTCATTTATATAATTCATTTCTGTACTAATAAAAAATCTATTTGTATGTAAAGCGTCTTGAATTTCAGTATCCTGAATATCACTGATATAACTTGTTCCACATTCTAATTTTTCTATTTTAGTGAGGTTTTTATCGAATCCTCTTACCGTATAACCTACTTCTAAACATTTAAGAGCCGATGGTAGTCCAACATATCCTAGACCAATATACCCAATACACGCACTTTTATTTACAATTTTTTCAACTAATGTTTTTTTAATTTCATTATTTAATACAGTGACCATTACTTATCACTTCCCTAGAAATTTGATATTAAAATTCTTACCAGTAAAAGATAATTGCGCGTTATGAAAGCCCATAGATGTACGTAAATGATTGAATAATGAAACAAACTAAATTATTAACACTATCATTCCTCCTCATTAGTTGCACATTTAGATTTATAAAAATGATCTAGAATTTCGATGTATTTTATATATCTATAATATTCACATGTTACTTTATGGGATTCAATCATTTTTTTCCTTATTTTTACTTTCTCAATGTAGAATAAATTTTATTTTTATAAAAATATTAATCTAAAAAAACTATATTCTTATATCGTTAAAACAACATAATACTTGTTATAGCTGCATTTATTAAGAACCTCCCTCAAAAAAGAAAGAATTTCCTCTCTTTTAATTCGAAAAATATAACTCATCAATTTGTTAATAAGAGTATTAACTTATTATTAACTGTAATAATTTTTACTGTTTTTACTTTTTATTGAAATTATTAGAAAAACATCTATCTGAATAATAAAAACATTTTGAAACATTTTGAAATTAAAACTATAAAAGATATACCTTTTCTAAATATAAAGTTGCATTAAAAGAATTTACAATTCGATTCCAGCCGTCTCACATACTTCATTTTTTTAATGAAGGGTTAAGGTTTACATTATTCAAAATAAAAAATCGTAACATCTCATCAATCAACTGAGAGTTACGATTTTTGATATATGATTACTTTTTAATTTTTTTATAAATATTGCGTTAACCTAATCATATCTATACATTGAATACCGTTTTCATATATTTCCTCTTCATAATTGCGTAAGAAAAAATCCCTATCCACATTTGTTATTCTAAACCCACATTTTTGATAAAGGCCTAATTGCATTAAGCTAGAATTTCCCGTCCCTATTTCTATGGTTTTATATTTCTCTTTTTTAGCATAGTCTATAGCAAACCCAAGCAAATATTTCCCATACCCTTTTCCCTGTTCTTTTTCAGAAACTGCTATATTTATAATTTCAATTGTTTCAGGACGAGTAGGAATTAAAATCATAATACCTACAGTAATAGCATCCTTTTTCAAAACAAAACAGTCCCCTTGTTTAAGGTATCCATTAACTACTTCTGGTGAAGGATCAGCTAGTAATAATAACTCCATTTCTTCTTTACCAATGTTTGTACTTTTTTCAATACTAATTTCATCCCAATTATTTAATTTCATTTTCAATACTCCCCCTTTTAACTACTATATTAAATGAATTCATTCTCACAAGACAATATCAACAGTCATTTTAAAATGCAGTAGGTGGTTTCTATCATCTATTATTCTAAATAAAATACACATACATAATGTATGTGTATTTTCATTTTCTCTATTTCTAAGAGTAGTTTTTAGTCTACATTACATTTTTTCTAGTATTTCTTGTCTCTCACACCATTTCGTTAACTTTTCTAATGCTTTTTTAGACAAGCGTTTTGTTTTATAATTACAAAATCTAGACAGCGTAGATGGCGAAATACTAACTTCATCTGCTATTTCACGAATACTTACATTTTTTTCATTATGCACTTTCAGTATTTGATCCCGAATTTTCTTCTCTCTTTGTTCGACTGGTTCCACAGTCTCCCTAACCTCTTCAACAACTGTTACTACAGGTAATTGCTCTTGTGGTTCCTCTATAAATTTCTTTCCTATTCCACTATCCATTGACTGTAGCATTTCCTCAGGTGGTAAAATAGTTATCCCTAAGTTAGCGTAATAATTTTTAAACCAGTTACGTTTCCCAATTTGTTGTTCATCAAGCGGGTCACTATACTCCCAATGAGAGATTACTTTTTCATTTTCTAAATCCATTAAAACATTCTCTAGCTGTTCTCTAATACGATTCGGCTTCCAATCTTTTGGAATATCCATTACTGCTAGTAGCCCCTTGTCCCCTCCTATAGAATAGGGCTTTTTCAATGATGAATACATTTGTCTAATTCTCCATTGCCATGTCAAGTATCGAATTAACCTTTTATGATATTTATGTCTATAACTATTGTATTCAAGGGCCTTTTTAGACAATAATGCTGTTGTATTATTTGATCCGTATAAATAATTCGTTAAAAAACTACCTGGCTTAATACGACAAGATTCAATCCCCATATATTCGTTTGTAACACTATGTCTCCACAATACAACCGAATCTAAAACAAATAACCTTTTAATAACCTCACGCTTTAATTCTACTCGTTCTCCTTCGTCATCACGATCGTTTAGTACTACGACCTCATTATCATCATTTAAATAGATAAAAATACTTGCTAAAGCCGCAATCCTCTTTGCTATTTTAATTTTATCTTCCGCTCGATAATATTCTTTATTTTTGACGACTGTCTTTGGAATATTGCACATCTCTAAAACTTGCTCATATGAAAAATCAATGAATTCATCTGGAGATTTTGCCTCATTTATCCACTGTATTGTAATTGCATCTAAACAGTCTGCCGTTAAATCATCCATATTACTCATTACATCATCAACAAGGGTATTCCATCGAGCTGATTCTTCAGTGTTTGTAAGTCTTAAATCCTCGTCTTTGTGTGAAGAAAGTTGAGCTACACCATTAGAAGACTTCGTTTCAATGGGATACTGTAAGACTTTACTTTTTTCATCTTCTTCAAATTGATTCTTTGCAATTCCATCTCTTAATTTATAGTAAACAGCAGAATTATTTACCTCGTAATAATCCTCATGGTTCACTGTATTTAGCTTATCTGCATTTTGATCATTTTCTAATATTATGGAATTTGAAGGTGCTACATCTTGAAATTCTTTTTCTATAAATCCTTCAATTTCTTTATATATTTCTTCCTTATAAGAATCAATTTTTGCATAAATTTGTACTAATGTAACTCCGGACTCTTGCTTTTTCTCTAACCAAGATACTAATGCAGTAAATGATGGAGAAGCATAGGGTGAGGTTAGTACTTTATTATTATTGTTTTTAACATCTTTAAAGTATGCATTCCATTTATTCCATAATGGCTCATTCTTTTTATAAATTGGCTCAGAGATTAGCAATGCATCTCGGAACATTTGTAATAAGTTATCCACTTTATATTCCTCCCTAAACCATGGATCACAACAAAGTAGTTTTCATCATAAAAATCTTTACTACTATTATATTTAATTTATTGTAACAGATAATTAAAAGGTTTTGCTGTTTCTTCTCCTTAATTCTACAACCTGCAACGTGTTTGCTCTTTCTTTTCCCTATTCCTCTTTACTTGCATTCCTTTTGCGCTTTTCTTTCCTTAACCCTACAACTTGCAACATGTTTGCTCTTTCTTTTCCCTATTCCTCTTTACTTGCATTCCTTTTGCGCTTTTCTTTCCTTAACTCTACAACTTGCAACATGTTTGCTCTTTCTTTTCCCTATTCCTCTTTACTTGCATTCCTTTTGCGCTTTTCTTTCCTTAACTCTACAACTTGCAACACGTTTGCTCTTTCTTTTCCCTATTCCTCTTTACTTGCATTCCTTTTGCGCTTTTCTTTCCTTAACTCTACAACTTGCAACACGTTTACTCTTTCTTTTCCCTATTCCTCTTTACTTGCATTCCTTTTGCGCTTTTCTTTCCTTAACTCTACAACTTGCAACACGTTTGCGGTATCCTTACCCTACTTCGTCCAACTTGCAACAGTACAATCTTTTCTCAACCTAATACATTACACACAAAATCGTTCTAGTTTAAAATTTTTAAGTGTGTTTTTTATATTTACAACAAGTTATACAAATAAAACGCAACATATTTACGGTATCCTTCCCCTAACTTTTTTGGCATTTTCACTCGAATCTCTTATATATCAAGGGATTAGATGTTTTTTACTTATTCATTTACATATAACTCAACTTGCAACACGTTTGCGGTATCCTTACCCTTATTTTTTCATAAGATGCAACACTGTTTGCGGTATCCTTACCCTATCGCGATTCATAAAACTCTAATAAAACCTATCATATCGACGATAATCGGTATAATTTACGGTTAATAGGCGTACTTCTTAACTTGCAACATGTTTGCGGTATCCTTACCCTTATTTTTTTGGCATTTCCACTTAAATCCCTTATATATCAAGGGGTTAGGTGTTTCTTTACTTATTCATTTACATATAATTCAACTTGCAACACGTTTGCGGTATCCTTAACACAAAAAAAATCAGTAGAATTCTCCAATCCCTTGATACACTTGCCTTTAGAGGCTGTTGCAAGTTGCTATTTTTCTTCTTAAAGGAGCACCTTTCACCATTTTTCGATTTGCTATAATCATAATTGGTATATTTTATAGTCTTTTAGCATATATTTCTGAATTTGTAGAACGGAGGTGAAAAAGATGGGGAAATCATTTATTATTCAAAATCAGCGTAGCTTAAATGGTGAAACAACAAATGCAGTTTTAGTAACACTAAAGTCTTGGCAAAAGTTTGTAGAAGCATTTGAAAAGAAGTACTACAGCTATAAAGATACATATTTAGAAGATATTCTGCAGCACATGACATACGAAGAACGTATTTCGGATGTAGAAGGCTTTGTCGAACAAGCTAAACCATCTTTTTCACGTCGTGCAATGTCTGCACTTGCAGAGAAAACAGGAAGAAAACATAAATTATATGGTATTACGAATGCAGATCTTGAAGTGTTCTTATATCTACATAAGAAATGTTATACAAATGGTGTCATTCCAAATGTAACGATACATATGATGTGGGAAGATTACAAGCAATATAAAGAAGAATTTGCTCATATCCAGCACTCACAATTCTATATCGCTCTAAAGAAATTAAGCATACATAACATAATCGCTATCGAAAATGGCGTAGATGGCCGCTATACAATCAAACTTACTCATTTTATGAATGAAGAAACAGAAAAGACAAATCCATACGTATATATTAGTCCTGTTGTATTTACAAAGGCTTTCTTTAAGCTATCTGTAGCAGCTAAGAAACTATTCTTAGACATTGCTATGCAACAACATACAGAAACAACGTTAAAGCGTTCTTTGGACAAGCAGGATGAAAGAGGTAACAAAACTCACTTTGGTGGGATGTATCGTTTCTTACATAAAAAATATCCGCACCAGATCCGTGCGGTTATCGAAGAATTAACAACTGCATTACCGTGTACGGAGAATCCCCTATTCAAAATTTGCAAAATGCAAAAAGGTGTAAAGCATACAAAGCGATATACAACCTTATATCTATCTATCCATTCGGACTTCTTATGTACGAAAGAATCCGGAGAAGAGCAACACAGGGATCCATTTACACCAAAAGCTACCTATGCTCGTAAAGCGAAATTTATTGAATCAGTCCTACAAGAAATGAATATCGGTGAACTTTCTTCAGACATGAATAAATTCATTCATGTTTTAAAGCATACTTGTCATCGTCAAATTCGTGGTGTGATTCGTGGACTTCGTGACATGGTTGATCGAAAAGAAGGATATCCAACGAAAATTGTATATACATTGAAAAAACTATTGCATCAAACATCTCAATATCAAATTCTTGATACAGCAGCAAAAGAAGGTATCTATCCTCTTATTGCACAGCATATACCAAAAGAGAGAAATAGTGACCGCGAACAAGCTGTCTTTAATTTTGGTCTACATTATTCAATGTACTCTCTTCATAGCATTAAGAAGATGTTTAAAAATGTGCATGCACTACTCAAGCAGAAGTTTGCAGTACCAGTGACTGAAGAATCTTATCACCGTAATTACCTAAAATACCAGGAAGAAACGTTATTTAGAAAATATGCATATGATCAGGGAGTGAATCTCCATGCATATATCGCTTTAGAAATTGAAATGCGTGAAAAATTAAAAGTTCGTGGCCATAAAGAACGCACGATTCCAAGTGATGTACGTGAATGGTTTATCGAAGCAATTGATAAACTACCACAAGAAAAACTTCGTGTAATTGAGCTGCCAAAGCAATTTAATTTACTAGAGTTTATGCGTACCTTTGAACACTTAATACGTGCTGGTGCAACAATAACAGCTCCAGATCAGGTGCTAAGCGCAATGGAAATAAAATAATAGTAACAAGCTCTCTATTTTTGAAAAAATCGAAAGTAGAGGGCTATTCGTGTTTGTTTTATTAGTAACCCTTTTCTAATACTCTATTTATAAATACCAAATCAGAAGGACTTCATGTAAAATGGAGTCTTTTTTTATGCACTTCTATACAAATTCTCTTCTATCTATACATAACTCTCCACATAACACTAGGGAGTATTCTTCTTCTGAAGTAAAACCTATCCTACTATACCTACAAAAAATCGGAAGGAAAATTATAAAAAACAGTGGATATGAGGAAAAATATGATCAAATGTGAATAATATTTTCCCAATAGCCTTGAAAATACTAGTGCCGTTCCATCCATCTAATAAAAATCATCAATAATAGTGTGGATTATGTGTAAATACTGAATAATGTTAACAAATAGCAGCTTTATCTGGACAAATTGTGGATATTTCTTCGATGAATACTACTCCATTTACCAAAATAATGAAAATCCGCCCTGTTTACATGGTTGAATAAATATAATGTAATCTGTATCAATTTCTTTCCGATTTCATGTAGAAACATATAATTTTCTTTATGCTTTTTTGTAGAATTGAAAGTCTATTAATCCTTGAATCTACGGAAACATTTTCTACAATTTATGATTTTTTATGCTCTTATATCAAATTTTCCCTTGTGGGAGTAAGTCTATTCCCTATTTTTGATAACCTATAAAAGTTTTATCTTTATTTCTTTTTAATATATAAGATATATATTTATAATAGATTTTAATATTACTAGTATGCCTGTTAATAAGATGTCAGACCTAATTGAAAATATTTGTAAATTCAGTTATAATAATGGTAATTAAACATATCATTACCCCACATACTAAAGGACAAACCTATATATCCCTAACAGGACTAGGTTTGTCCTTTTTTCATTATATTAAACAATTAATAATTGGAGGATTCAACATGGCTGCCTTAAAAGAGGTTCTGGTGCAAAAACTTCAGGACAATTGCAATAAATCTACAAATCTTGGACATACTGATACTACTAATCTAAAGAAGGTGCGTGATTGGTATGGAAAAGGAATATGTATTCAAATGGAAACATTATCAGCCTGATATTATTTTGTTAACGGTACAACCTCAGTTTTCGTGATTTAGTGGAAATGATGGAGGAACGGGGCTTATCCATTTCTCATACAACGATTATGCGTTGGGTTCATCAGTACGGTCCTGAATTGGACAAACGAATCCGACGTCACCTTAAACAAACAAATGACTCCTGGAGAGTCGATGAAACATATATCAAAGTAAAAGGTCAATGGATGTACCTGTATCGTGCTGTTGATTCAAAAGGAAATACAATCGATTTTTACCTAAG
>NZ_JBFUIV010000036.1:0-22552 GCF_056401715.1 Bacillus sp. P4_E1 | reverse complement strand
ATTTTGTTTTAAATCGTTTACAGTATAGTCTATTTTCATCATGATATCTTTAATATCTAATGTACCACTATTTTTTAAATTGAATTTCTTTAATATTTTGTCCCCTGGTTTTAAATTTTCTAAGTTAAGTGAAGTAGTTGGTTGCATAGCTAAATCCAATGTACCTGCAGCAAATGAATTATTTGTCACCACTTGATCGCTAAAATATGCATATGTTCCCCCACCAATTAAAGATAAACCAAGAGCCGCTGAAACCACTCCAACACCTAATTTCTTTTTCAATGACATTTTTTGTTCCTCCCATATCATTTTTATAATCTTTCTCCCTAATCAACCGAAAAGGTCCCCTTAATACAGATATACCATAAATTGTGAAAAAATTATATTTAAAGCAGAAAATTCCTTATTGAGAAAATTATGTTATTATCTATCTTCTGTAAATTAAACGTCCCAAAAATAGAAAAGTTGGATTTATAATTATCAAAACCTCTGCCAAAAACAAATTAATATTAACTGCCCTTTATGATTAGAATTATTTATTTCTTCAGGAGTATTCTAATACTTCAAAAGAGACGCCTTTTGAAGTGGTGGAATTTCTATAAAAATCAATGTGTCGAAAGGTTCGAGATAACATTTTGAAGGACTTCAAAAATACATAGACCTTTTGAATCATATATGAATTGTTGGGAAAAAGTTTTCCTTCAAACTAATGTAACTCCCATAATCCACTTAAACTCATTATCTTTATATGAATAAATTAATTAATAAGAATGATGGTATAGGTTATTAGGTAAGAATGGGAGGTTTTCACACAAGATTAAATGGGTATAGTTCTGTAAATCTATAAAAATTTAGTTTAGAGTTTCTTGTCCCAACCAATATCTAAAAGTGAAAGTTTAGATATTCTTGTCTAAATAGTTTGGAGTTTCATGTCCTTGTACACCTGAGATAAGAGGGGAGGTTAACCTACATCCCTCAAGTGTTCGTTAAATTCCGATTTAACGTAAACAACAATTGTAGAAATCTAAAATTTTTATTTATATCTACTAAGAGAGCGTTTTTATATTCCAATTAATGTAGATTTCAAACTATATATTTTTTACATAATAAAATCAAATGCGAAACGAATAATACATATCATTTTAACCCTAGTATAGGGAAAATAATAAAAGTTCAGCAATGTAAAATTGCTGAACTTTTATTATTTATTCTTTCCTATTCTGCCTAAGCTATCTTTAATAGTTGTTTCTCCAAGCTGTGTGTATAATAAGGCCGTATCTTGGCTAGTATGCCCAAGTTGCTGCATCACTTGTAACGAGTCTTTTTCTTCCATATATAACTTATTTGCCAATGTATGTCTTAATTTATGAGGAGACATTCTTTTACCAAAGGCCTTAGTATATTTTTCTACTATATCTTGGATAGCCCTAACTGAAAGAGGCTGTGCAGTATGTTTATACTTCGATAAGAATACATTTTTTAATTCTTTCCCTGGAGCATATTTTTTATCTCTAATTTCCATATAATTTTCAAGATCATTCAATGCAATTGGGGTAATCCATACAGAATCTTCTTTGTTTCCTTTTCGTATTACATCAATTAGCCTTTCTTTTAAGTTTATATCTTCCATACGAAGATCGGCCAATTCACTTACACGAATACCACTACCAAGAAAGAGAGAAAGAATAGCTACATCACGATCTTTATCTCTTAGGAAATAGAACAACTGATGTTTTGTTAAAGATTTTTCATGTTCGTACTTAATGTAATTCAAAAACTCTTGATCGTCATCATTATGAAATATTTTAGATCTCATACGTTTTGCACGGGCATTTAATGTTTCCTTATCTTTATGTATTTCAATTTTAGCCATTACATTTCTATAAAAATAACATTCTCCATCATCATTCTCTGATAGGGAGGTAAGGTACTTAAATAAAGACTTTAAGGCTGAAATTTTTCTGTTAACAGAGGAATTCTGCATTTTTTGTTGTAGTTTTAAAAACCTCATAAAGTTCTCAACATCTTTTTTCTTTAAATTCTCCAAATCAGAGAAGGATATGTCTTTAATGGGCTTAAATTCAATAATTTGTTCAGATAATAGCCAATTAAAGAAAACTCTAAAATCATATACATAATTCAGTAGGGTGGAGGGAGAGGCATCATGCAATTCTTTGTACTCCACAAATTCTTCTATGTAAAAGGGCATTTCATTTAAATTCTCGTATAATTTCTTACGATGTACTGATTTTTGACGTTGCTTGCTGTAATCCATAAAAATCACCTCATATATAATATAACAGAAAAAATACACGAACACAAGTTCGCGTTAAATTCAATTTTTACACGAACTTATTTACATAATTAAATTATGAAATACTAAAATTCACTCGAAATTGAATGGGAAAGTGTAATTATTCTAATAAAAGTTATATATAACCAATTTGGCGATAAAAATTATATATGTATATAAAATAAAACGATTTTCAAATATAAATTCTAACAAAATGAATACATGAACACAGTTTAAAAGTCGTTATAAAATGTGAATTGGTTAATTTAATCAAGGTTAATCAGGAGTTAGTTAGATCAACACAAGAAAAGCTCTTATAAATTAAAATGTAATTCACTATAAAAATTGTTTATGAGTAATTCAGCATTTGATTATTCTTATATAAAATATAAATCATATGGCGTATACCAATATACTAAGATTCATGCACTTGGGCTTGAAATCCCTAGATACTGTATTTAATTTTTATATAATCTTATTATTGTGCGTAAAATTGGTATTTCGTGCGAAGTTGTGTTTGTTTTTATACCCATCTTCCGTTTTTTTCATCCAAGCAGAATTTATTATTCTCTTTTCAACAGCAAGTAAATATTTAGGGTTCTGGTGCAAAAATAAAATAAAAGAGAATAAAGCGCATATATTCCTAACGGAATCGTATCTTATGCTGCAAGTCCAAACAATTGATGGATGAATTCTTTCTGATTTTGGACAGACTGGTCCCGTAAATCAAGCTGTTCTTTTTTAATCATATGCATAGCTTCTACTCCAGAAAGAATGGATGTAGCTGTGTCAAAATATTTGAGCCCTAGCATAGAACGGATTCGCTTCTTTATAAAGCGATGCTCTTGTTCTACTATGTTATTCAAGTACTTTTGTTGTCTAAGTTGCATACCATCAGGTATGCTTTTTTCTTTTTTCAACTGTTCAATTACTATAGGATAAGCCGGGTTCTTATCGACTGTTATAAACATTAGTAAAATATTTTTCATTTATGTATTCCCCTTCTTTTTAGCTCCGAGAAATTATTTATTTTTCCGAATTTATCGTTAATTTAAATAATTGATCTATCGCTTCTTCTCTATCAAACGAACTAAACCAACGGTAATCATGTTCGTCTAAAATACGATAATGCTGACTAATCAGATTTTGCTGTAAGCGAAAGTCCCCTTTTTCTTGAATTTTTTTCCACCATAATTTTCCTCCCAATGTTTTTTCTTTGGAGTTGTTAATACTTTTGTGGGCCATTGTTTCGATTACTACTAATGGATCATCTCCCAAAGCGGACTGTAAAACCTCACTCCCCCTAAATAATGCACAAATAGCCACGGTATTGGTCCAGCCTACATTAGATCTCCCCTTTTCGATTTGAACGAGTGTTTTCTTTGAAATGCCGAGAACTTCAGCCATTTTATCTTGCGTATACCCCTTTTCAGTACGAATTAACTTTATTTTCGTTGAAATGAGTTCGATTATAAGCTCCTTATTCATCTTTTCCCCTCCCCAAAAGTAACTTATGTATTATTTAGTGTAATTTTACACTTTTGTTAATCCTTTTTCAACTTGATTTTTCCCTAGGCCTCGGACGAAATTCGGCGATTGATTATGAAAGGTATAATTCCCTTATAGGAGGTGTCATGGTGCTATGTCAGATACGGAGATTGTATATACCGCTAATGAAGTGTATAAGCGTTTAGGAGTGAGTGGAAGTACGCAGATGTTTGTTTTGCAGCACCTTTCTCATATTGCGTACCCTTCCTGTAAAACATGCAACATCTTGCGTACTCTTCCTGTTAACATGCAACATCTTTCCCACGTTACGTACTCTTAGTACAAAACAAGCAACACCTAATATTTAATTTTTTTAACACAACTCCCTCTTGATTTTCATTCCTTTTTGTTTTGCATTCCAACAAAAAAAAGATCAGCTACCATTTAAAGTAGTTGATCTGCATGTGCAATTTCTATAAAAAATACATATTATATTTATTTGCTATCTTAAAAGATTTTCAACTAACACTCTTTAACATACTTCCTGTTATTCTTTCCTATAATCTGAACTTATACCTTAAATCCTCCAATTAAATCTTGAAGTTCTTCGGCCATTTGTGCTAATTGAATTGCTGAAGAATTTATCTCTTCCATGGAAGCATGTTGTTCTTCGGATGAACCAGCTATAGTTTGCATACTTGTGGTATTCTCTTTTACAGCCACTGCTATTTGGTTAATAGATGTATCGACTTGCATTGCATCAGATGTCATCTTATTTGATAGCTCCACCATACCATGTACTTTGGAAACGATATCATTCGCTGCATTTGAAATTTCATAAAAACTTTGTTTTGTATCATTCGCGACCTTAATTCCCGACTGTACTTCTATTCCCACTTCATTCATAGCTTTTACAGTCTCGTGTACATCTAATTGTATTTCCTTAATTAAACTTCCAATTTCCATTGAAGATTGTCCTGATTGTTCCGCTAATTTCCCAACTTCATCCGCAACAATTGCAAATCCACGTCCCTGTTCTCCTGCCCTAGCGGCCTCAATCGCCGCATTTAGTGCTAGTAGATTTGTTTGTTCAGCAATATTTTGAATCGCTTCTAATATAGTGCCTATTTGCTGCGATTTCTTATCTAATAATTTAATTACATTATCGGATTGGGAAACAGAATTATGTATAGACTGCATTTGTGTTACAGTTTGTTCTACTAATTGTTCCCCCTCATTTGCTTTTTGTTTTGTGTATAAAGATGAGGTCGATACTTCAGAAGCATTATCAGCTACACATTGAATATTTCGTGTTACCTCACCTATTAATTTAGCTCCAGACTCAACTTCATTATTTTGAACTTCTGCACTATGTGAGATTTCTTCCATTTCTTTTGTAATTTGTTCTGTTGCAACACTTGCTTGCTCTACACTAGCAGTTAGTTCCTCAGAAGAAGCTGCTACATGTCCTGCAGATGTGTTAATTTGTGAAATGATATTGCGTAAAGACTCTGCCATTGCATTGAAACTATCACCCAATTGACCAAGTTCATCCTTTGAACGAATATCAATTTCCTCCGTTAAATCTCCTCGACTAATTCTTTGAGCTGAAATAACTAATTGTCTTAGTGGATTAATAATAGATCTAAGAATGAAGAAAATTATAATTCCACCTAATAATAATGAAGCTCCTATTATAGCAAATGTTTTATAAAAAATAGGATTGGTAGCTTCTTCAATTTCTTTCGTAGGCATTACACCAGCTATTTTCCAACCTGTTTTTTTATTTGTCTTAAAGCTTATGTTTCGGTCCTCACCATTGAGGCTATACGTAATCTCTCCATCTTCTTTCTTATAAAGTTCATCTGCTAAAGATTTATCTAATTTTTCACCAGGTTTTAATGTTGGATGAACAACTATAGTTTTATCTTGACCCACTATAGCTACAAAACCTTGCTTTCCTATCTTTATCATTTTAGATGTTTTTACGATATCATCAATATTTAAGTCCATACCAATGACACCACTTTTATCTGCATTTTGTTTGGCAATCACTATTACCATATTTCCTGTAGCTTTTGATTTATACGGAGATGAAACAATAATTTCTCCATTCGCTTTTTCTGCATCCTTATACCAACTACTTTCTAACGGATTAAATCCTTCTGGTATTTCTCCAACAGGCGCATGAATAAATTGATTGTTACTGGATGCGGAATAAATTGTTTCTATCTCTGGATGTAACTGTATATATTGTTCAAATTTACTCTGCACATTTTGTAATTGATCAGGATTATAATTGCCTTGTGTGAGTAATTTTGCAAAATAAGTTACATCTATATATTTGTTTTCTAATTCATCATCAACAATCTTATCTAAAATACTTACATTATCTTTTGCTGTTTGTAGAATTGTTTCATTAAGATCTGTTTTCGCCTCATCATAAGATGTTATTCCTACAATAAGACTAGGTATAATTAATATTGCAATAAATGCCATAGACAACTTCGTTTTTAGCTTTATTTGTTCCAATCTTTTTTTTATATTAAACACGATTTTCTTCTCCTTTTCATTCTTACAACTCATATTATTTATTTAAATGTTTACTCCTTTATCTTTTTCTACTATTATTTATGGTATCATTTGAAATGAAATTACTACTATATCCTTTTACATATATCTTCAGAGATAGCAATTTAGCTTTCACAAGCGGAGTTTTATTTATCCCCCCTTTCAAGTATGTTATTTTTCTATTTTAAGCAAATATAAAAATAAGAATTATTCCAAATAAACCGTATTAGATATATACTTCACTCTATTAAAATGGTTTTTAGTTTTGATTGGATAAAAGGTTTAACTTAGGCCTAATTAAATTGTATGAAATCCTTACCATAAGAAATTCTCTAAAACTTAACTAAGTGAATATATCCCCTGGATAATTCTACTTAATGGCTTTTTAAACCACTCTAACTGCTTCACTTCATTCATACATCTATTTACTACAGCCGCTTGTTGTTTTGTTGGATTACTGAACCATAAATTCTAAATAGAAGAATACAATAAATTGGAGGACTATATTGTAACATGTATACATAAGTTTTAAATATTAAAATGAAAAAATATTTGGTAAGGGTTTTTGAAACTGAATTTGACTAGTAGATTTCTCTATTTGGATAGAAATAAATAAAGTCCCATAAACGGTCATTTTTGGCACCTGGGTGTTTACATGAATTCACTAAATATATCACCTTCCATTTGTTATGGTTTTCAAAATAACTATTTACATATAATTTACATTAGTGTACTATTTGTCTAGTACACTAATACAGAGGAGGAAAGAAATGAAAACTGAGTTTTCTCCTAATACCCCTATTTATGTTCAGGTAATGGAATATATCAAAAAAGAAATTGTAACAGGACGTTTGGCGCCAGGTGAAAAAATTCCTGCTGTACGTGAATTAGCGGGTGAATTACAAGTGAATCCAAATACAATTCAACGTACGTTTCAAGAGCTAGAACGGGAAGGTATTGCTGAGACACGTAGAGGAACAGGAAGATTTGTAACAATGAATGAAGAAAAAATTACAGAGCTACGCAAAGAAATGGCAAAAGAGTTGCTTGATAATTTTATAAATGGAATGAATAACTTAGGATTTATGGAAGAAGAGGTTCTCTCAATACTCCGTTCTTCTTTGGAAAAGAAAAAGGAGGGAAATGAATGAAAGAATTATTGAAAGTTGAAAATCTGTCGAAAAGATATGATTTAAAAACAGTGATTCAAGATGTAAGCCTAACAATCTCAGAAGGAAAAATTATCGGTCTTGTTGGTGAAAATGGTAGTGGGAAAACGACATTATTAAAAATGATTTCGGGTTTACGTTTTCCTTCTAAAGGAAGTATTACAATTAAAGATGAAAAGGTGGGATTAGAAACGAAAAAAATCGTTTCATTTATGCCTGATAGTCCTGTTTTTGAAAAATGGATGACCGTAAAAGATGCTTTGTTGTTCTATCGAGATATGTATGCTGATTTTAATCTACAACAAGCAATAGATTTAATAGCTAACTTTAAAATCCCGCTAGAGGAGAATATAAGCATCTTATCAAAAGGGAAAACAGGGATATTACAGCTAATATTAACTTTTTCAAGGAAAGCAACGGTATATGTATTAGACGAGCCATTAGGTGGAATTGATCTTGTTTCTAGAAAGCATATAGTAGATTTAATTCTTAACTTTTATCGTGAAGATAGTACCATTCTTATTTCGACTCATTTAATAGAGGAAATTGAAAATATATTTGATGAGGTAATCTTTTTAAAAGACGGGAGTATTGTATTGCATGAAAATGTAGAAGAAATTCGTTTTCACCATGGAAAAGCAGTACATGAGTTATTTAAGGAGGTTTTTGAGAAATGAATCCACTTTTTCGCTATTTATTTAATTGTAATAGAAAAAAAATAGCCATCCTTTATTTTGGATTTATTACTATTTCGTTACTTCTTTTATTTAATATGATGGGACTATCAAAGCTAACAAATCAGCTTACAAAGGATATAACATTAGGTATATATGTATTAATTATAGGTATCACTGCATTTTTACTGCTTTTAATAGCTTTGCCTTCTTTCAATAAAATGCTAAAAAATACTATGATACGTTATACAGCCATCTCAGGAAAAAAATATATACATGCAAATTTATTCTTTTTCACGTTAATGTTTATTCTTTTACTAGTAATAGGCTTAATTTTTCTATACTATTTCTCCCAAAGTACCTACGGAGGAAAAGTGGTCGGGGGATACCAACAAGAATTTCATAAGTTATATGCATATGGATTTCTTCATCACATAATTTCTATTTTATTATGGGGAATCGATTTCATGAGTATATTAATCTCCTGCTATTTCACCATGGTAATTACAAAGCTGATTCCTATAAAGTCATCAATGAGTAAGATGGTTTTATCAGTTATTTTCCTTGCTTTATTTTTAATAATCCAAACATTAGTACTGGACGTTTTAAATAAATTAGAGAAATATGTAATCACCATAAAGAGTACGGGGTTCATAGATAACAATGGTTTTATTGACACATCACTGTATCCTAGTGAAGGGTTCACTATTTTAGATATTTGTTTCACTTGCTTATTCATAATTGTCCTAACAGCTATTACAGGTCGTATCATTGATAAAAAATTAGAAATATAAAGATCTGCTTCAAAGGTAGAGTGTATTTAGGAGGAAAAAATGAGAACAACTAATCCAATATTAAAAAAAGAAAAATTTCATAAAGAGAATACAAATGCTTCTACGATGACTATTGGCGGAACGATAGCAAAAACATTCATTTTGCTTATCTTACTTCTTGCAGCGTCTGTCTATTCCTACGTACAGATGACACAAGGGACAATGAAAATACCTGTGTTAATTGGAATTATAATAGTTACTCTAATTGTCGCATTTATAGTTATATTCATTCCTCGTATATCACCAATCTGCGCACCGATTTACGCAGTATTACAAGGAATTTTATTAGGAAGTATTTCAGCGTATTATACAATGCGATTTGGTGATTTTATCGCTTTAACTGCCGTATTACTAACAATTTCGATTTTATTTGCCATGTTAGTGTTATACGCAACTCGAATAGTAAAAGTAACTAAAAAGTTTCGTGCGGTTGTAACGGTTGCAACACTTGGAATTCTTATTATGTATTTTATTGTTTTCTTACTGGGCATCTTAGGGGTGACTGTTCCATATATTCACCAAGGTGGGACAATTAGTATCATCATAAGTACAATTGTAATTATTGTTGCTGCATTAGATTTATTACTAGATTTTGATTCAATTGAAAATGGTACTCATAGTGGAGCGCCAAAGTATATGGAATGGTACAGCGCAGTAGGGCTTATGATGACATTAGTATGGTTATACTTGGAGATCCTTCGTCTGGTTTCTTACATTATGAAAAACAAAGACTAGAAAACATCCTGCATGCTTCAAACATGCAGGATGTTTTTGAATGCCCATCAACCTAAAATTTTGAAGTACCCCCAAAACAAAAAATGTACATTTTCACCTGAGGATACCAATTTTCTCGTTTTGGAGTATTTACCTTTCTTAGCTTGATAGCGATGGGGTACCATCAGTATTTCGGAAAAAAACCACGATAAGCAAAAAATACAATAAGCCGCCCATATGGACAGCTCATTTACATAATTATCATTATTGGAAGTTAAGCATCTGTTCCTTGAGGAATCCAACCAATATTATTGTACGATTTGATTATCGATTATCTTTATACCTAGAACACTCTTTAAATATGTTTAATGTGTAATTTCTATATAACAAAGAAAAAAGCACCCGTTTTGGATGCTTAATGTATACTAATATTAAGGTTCTGGTGCAAAAAGATGATAAATAAAAAAGAATCAAGGATTCCTAACGGAATCATCTGTTAAGCAGTTAATCCAAACAGCTGGTTGATAAAAATATTCTGATTTTGGACAGACTGGTCCTGCAAATCAATTTGTTCTTTTTTGACCATATGCATGGCTTCAACGCCACTCAATATAGAGGCTGATGTTTTGTATGATTTAAATCTCAACATAGAGCGTATACGCTTTTTAATAAAACGATGATCTTGTTCTACTATGTTATTTAAATATTTTATCCTTCGGATTTTGGTGCCTATTGGTATCCTTTTTTCTTTCTTCAACTGTTCGATAGCAATTGGATAAGCAGGGTTCTTATCAACCGTGATGATACGAGGTTTTGAGATATGAAAAGACCGCAAGGCTTTCTTGAAGAATCGCTTTGCAGCCTTATGATTTCTAGATTTACTCAAATAAAAGTCAATCGTGTTTCCTTCAGAATCAACAGCACGATATAAATACATCCATTGTCCTTTTACTTTTATATATGTTTCGTCCACTCTCCATGAGTTATTCGTTTGTTTGAGATGACGTCGAATTCGTTTATCAAACTCCGGTCCATATTGATGTACCCATCGCATAATAGTTGTATGAGCCAGGAATAACCCTCGTTCCTCCATCATTTCCACCAAATCACGAAAGCTTAAGTTGTACCGTAGGTACCAACGTACAGTTAACAAGATGATGTCTGGTTGATAATGTTTCCATTTGAATATATTTTTCTTTTCCATACCAATCACGCACCTTCTTTAGATTAGTAGTATCAGTATCTCCAAGATTTGTAGATTTATTGCAATTGTCCTGAAGTTTTTGCACCAGAACCAATCAACAGTCCCTTAATCCACCTTTCAATTCAGATCTTCTTTTCACTATCACCCCCCCCCCCTTTTAGATAAACAGATCCAACGGGGCAAAACATCGCAACTTTTTTATAAACGTCGCGACTTTATGAGTAGCTCTTTTGGGAGATTAATTTTACGATGATTTCATAGACAGTTCTATTTTTATATTCGCTCTATATAAATTAATCGCTCCTAAGGCTACAGCTAGTCCAACAAGATAAAGTGCTAGCTGATAACTATTTAATATACTTACTACTAAACCGAATAAAGAAGGTGCTATGACAATAAATATTTGATTTAATGTCATTGCTGAACTCACTGTTAAGCCTATATAACGAGAATCCGATTGCTCTGTAACACAGGCAATAAAAATCGAATACCAACCAATTGCTACAATCCCCAGTAAAAAACAGAATAGTAGCATCCATATTTTTATTTCTACATGGATGATTAGTGGCAACATCACTGTAAGAATTACTGTAACAACCATCACAATAAGTAATAATCTTTCTCTATTATGCTCAAAGAATTGATCACTCATCCACGCAAGGGCAACTCGTCCAATCATCCCCCCTATTAAAACGAGGCTTAAATATTTCCCTGCCCCTGTTAATGAATAGCTACCTTCTTGATGTAAGTAACTCATAAAATGTGTAATGATAATCATCTGTAATGACATCATCACAACACCTACAATGTACATCGGATATAACTCTTTATTATTTTTGATAGCACTCATTTTCTCCTTAAACGACAACGATATCGATTCTGTAGCACGAGTTCTTTCTGGATCATGATAAAGTAATAAGAAAAGTAGACCTCCAATAATTGCTACAATCCCTTGTACAACATGCGCGGCTGACAAATTGAAATGGTAATATGTATAAGATAAACTAACAGAGGCAAGAGCTCCTCCTATCGGTATACCTGTCTGCCTTATTCCTAGAGCTAGCCCCCTATGTTTGTTGGGAAACCATTTTACTATAGCAGTACTACCACCAGTTTGAGCACTACCGTACCATATCCCAACCAATATTAATAAAAGCAGCAATACAATATAATTGTTAACAAAAACTAGCGTTAACACTGAGATTCCTAATAAAATGGCTCCCCATCCAATAATTTGTTTCTCCCCTTTTTTATCCATTAAATAACCAAACACTAGCATTGAAAACATTGGACCAATATTAACAGCTGAAACAATAAACCCTGTTTGCAGTGGTGTTAAGTTCCATTCAATTTGATAGAATGTAGCGATAGGTCCCATACCATACGTCACAAAGGTTGCTGCAGTTTGTGATAGTGTAGCAACCAATACGATTAACCATTTATAATACGTGTTCATTAATGCCCCTCCAATACTTTGCTAATACACATTTGTATCCGTTCAGTATCAATTGGCTATGGATCTTTTTTATAGAGACAGTATTCACATAATCTTTTATTAGCTTGGGCCATTATCCCAACTCCTTACTTATTAAGCTAACTAGAGTTTACTCTGCCTACTGAAGCGCGTAAAATAGAGAAAAATGATAGGATCTATTAAAATTTTTTATAGGGTGTGTGACAGACAATATGAATATGGAAGAAATTGCACTAAAAATTGAAATATTAAATCGCCAAAATTTAAGTAAATCCGCAGAAATCACAAACTATACTCAATCCGCCCTTACTGCTAAAGTAAAAAAAATGGAGTCCGAAATTGGAAAACCTGTTTTTAAACGTTCACCCCAAGGTTTGAAAATTACTAGCGTAGGTACTCAGTATAGAAACTATCTTCAGCTTATTACTCAAGAGTACGAAGAATTTTTACAATCCATTGGTGCCTATCAGGTTAACTTTAAAGTGAACTTTGGTACATCACATACAACCTTAAAAATCTACGGTGCGCCCATCGCTAATACGCTTAATACGAAGGACATTCAATTGGATGTAGACTTCGCAGTAGATTCAAGTAATGCCTTAAATGAAAAAGTACACAATTCCGAATTGGATTGTGCACTCATTAGTAATCCTATTAAAAAATATCCCGATTTAGCATATGATCTTATTGCCACTGAAACATTTGAGATTATTTCAAGTAATAATCATATAATCAATTTCAATCAAAAAAAGCCTATTACATTACTCGTATTGAGTAAAGGTTGTATGTATACAAGAGCTGTGGTTGATTGGCTTATAAAAAATCAAATACAATATAAATTAAAGGAAATAAAGTCAATTAGTAGTATTCAAGATTTTCTACAAATCAGTAATACCATTGCTGTATTGAATACTAAACTTATTGACTTATATAGCTATACAAACATCCACTATTACAATTTAAACTTTAATAATGTCATTGATACCGTTTTTATTTATAAGAAAAATGAAAGTAAGCAGAACAATATTTTACAATTAAAAAATGTAATCCAGACGATTTGTTAACAATAAATAATAGAAGTTTTTATTGCTGTGAAAAAATAATGAAAATATCCCATACAAGAATTAAAAAATCCATTTTGATCAAAGTGTGGTTCAAACTAGAATTGTTACTTCTTGAGGATTTAATGTCCTCATTTTTAATGGAACTATCAATTTAGTGATGGATTTTAACACAGATTTAAAGCCGTTTCAATCATGTTTCACTCTAATTTTCATCAGTCTCAAATACCTCGTTTTTGAGACTGATAAAATCACTTAAAGTAACAAAACCAATGTTTTTTCATGTCAATATATCTTAGCTTATATTTTCTATTAGATGTGGGCGGAAAACCATGCCCATCAACTTAAGAACGGGAACAAAATGAACTTCCGTTCATATGAACGGAAAAACTCTTAAAATACTTTGTATCCTTAAAAATGAACATGCTAAATAAATCTCAATGGGCCTAATTTCAAAAATTATACAGCTTTCCTTTGCCCGCCCACCTCATTATACTTATAGACAACCCCCATAATATCAAACACTGTTTTCTTCTCATACCTGTGAGATTTCCGTCCATTCTTCTGTAGGAGGTGGAACAGACGGACAAAAATCTTTGTTATTTCTTGGGTGTTTCGTTGTGTGGCTTGATTTTGCAGTCTTTTCATGTTTCAAAGCCCCGTGTGATTACAGTGGACAAAAACCCGTCGATTCAGTTGTCAATGCTTTTTCTTATCTTAATACACTATTTAGATTTTTAATATTTTAATAATGGATATACTCTAGCATTATCACCAAAGTAAGATTCCATAAAAAAGAAAAAACTATTTATTGGGTTATTGTAGCTTTGTGTAGATTGGAAATACAGTCGCAATGTTAAAAAATGCAAGGATTTACCCTTTTAGATACTTTTATCTGAAAGGGTGTTTTTCTAACTAAAAGAAAAAAACCACTGATATGCAGTGAAATCAAGGGTTTAGAGTTATTTTTAACCAAACTTTATTCTAAAACAGCACCAAATCCTTAAGTTGATGGATGTGGGGTGGTACCCCATCGCTATCAAGCTAAGCTTATGCAAAGTCAATTTCAGGCGAGATTGTTTCTTTTTTCTAAAGGGTAAGTGTAGGTGATTGAAAGATTTGCATACGAAATAAACCCTAACGGGTTTCACTTTTTTGAATTAAGCGGCTTGATTATCAGACATGGTACAATTGTAAACGACACCTAATATATCAAAGACCGTTTTTTTCTCATATCGATGAGATTTCCGTCCGTTTTGCTGTAGAAGATTGAACAGACGAAGTAACACCTTTGATAGCTCTTGGGTGTTTTTCTGTATAGTTTGGAATAGAAGAAGAAAATAGTCTTTAATCATATATATGGCTTTATACTCACTAAGCTCTCGTTTTTTCTTCATGAGGAGCAATTGGCGCATTTGAAACATGATAGAAGAACAGAGTAGAATAGCAATCAATTGACCATATAAATGGCACTCCAATCGTTCTGGTTTTATCTTTTTACAATGATGAATTTGAAAGAATGACTTCCACGTTTTAAATAAAATTTGTCGGGTAAAGAACTGGCGCGGTATCAGTTATGACCCGTCTCCAGCCCCTCCCCATAAGAACTGCTCGTGAAGTTTTCCCTCAAGCAGCTCACCCCATAAACTTCATCAAAAGGGTTATGAGACCTATCAGATGGCAGACACTTTTATCAATATCTCCCTGAGCTTTCGAGAGGACGAACTTTCCAGTCCCAATAGAGTCCTAGTACACCATAGAGATATTCATTACTCCATCTCTGCCATCCAATGCTACGCTTTTGTCGCCGTTTCCTTCTCGTCAATAACGTACGGACTTTCATCTCTGTATAGTCCCGTACTTTACTAAAAGCTCGACTAGAATTCCCAACCCGGAAGTAATTCACCCATCCAATCAGTACAGTATTGATTTGTTTTACTAAATCTTGTGCAGGCTTGGCGCCTGCGTTTCTGATTAATTCTCGGATTTTTGCTTTCACTTTCGTACAGGCTTTCTTCTTCGGGGTAATAAGAACAAAGTATCTACTCTTATTTCGATTAAGTACTCGCCTCAAATCAAATCCTAGGAATCCGAAGGATTCTCCTTTTAAAACATTAACCACTCGGGTTTTCTCCAGATTCAGTTCAACTCCCAAAGGCTTTAATTGTTCCCACAGTCGTCGCAATGCCAATTCAGCCCATCCACGTTTACTAGAGTGTCCGCTTACAGTGATAACTATATCATCAGCAAAACGGTGATAGTTTACAGCCTCGTAATGGTTTTCTGTTGTCTTACTTCGAATGGCATCAAATGTCCAATCTACTTCATTGAGGTAGATGTTTGCGGCTAGGGGAGAAAATGGTCCCCCTTGCGGGACACCAATCTTTCCTGTCACCTTGATTACCTGTTTTACAAGATGCATAACTTGCGAATCTTGGACACGCTTTGCAATTTTCTCCAAAAGTATGTGGTGTCGAATTGTATCAAAGTAGCGTGACAAGTCAACATCGATTACTACAGTCATCCGGCGCAATATGCTACGTCGCACTTCTGCCAGTGCTTGATGTGGGGAGCGTTTTGGTCGGAATCCGTAGGAATTTGGGCAGAAATCAGCTTCAAAGATGGCTTCCAATATGAGTTTTAGCGCTCCTTGGACCACGCGGTCCCGTATACACGGGATTTGTAGTGTCCGCATTTTTCCGTTTGCTTTTGGGATTTCTACTTTACGATTAGCTTGTGGTTGATATGTTCCAGCCTGTAGTTCTGCTTGGATATTCTTTAAAAACGGCATAACTCCCTCTAGCTCTATATCAGCGAAACTTTTCCCGTCGATGCCTGGGGCACCGTTGTTTTTCCTCGCTTGCTGATATGCTTCATGAAGGGTTGTTAGTTTGGTAATGTGGGAAAATAGTCCCCAAAACCGATGCGTAGGTTCAGACTTCGCCTTTTGATAGATTCGTCGCCTTAGTTCCTGCAAAGTAATAGGTGTTTTTATCATGGCACCCTTGCCTCCTTTGGTCGTACGAAATATTTACAGGTTCGGACCCTTCCCTCCCCACGCGTTTTGCTGCACGCAGATCTCTGGTACTACGATCCGTTCCGCCACCCTGACACCTACCGTTCTCACTTCCCGATCGCGGTTATAGAGACGGTCTCCTCGATGAGGTTTCTTCATCGGGTGTCGAGGGCTTCTCCAGTTTCCACATTATCTTTCTCTCCATGTCGCCGCTGATACCCCGCCGGTGAGAACTGCCGTTCCAGACTCGTTTCGGTCAGTTCTTGCTGCTTTCGCACGTTATCGACCGTCTCAGCCACCGGAATTGCGTGTAACGAGGCTACGTCTACGTTCACTGTACGTTACAACCTGGAGATTTGCCCACATGCCTTTTGCATGTGATGTCAGAGGGCTTCGCCGTGTCGTTTTCACTTCATGGCGCCTCTCAGGCTACGGGAGTGGAGTCTATTCTCCCGATTGGACTTTCACCAACTAGATAATGTGTCCTTATCTGGACACGCCGATTTGCCAACGCAAAGAATACCAGTCATGTACYTGTCCCRTCGGGACAATATCTGTAGGGGTGTTTGTCATATATACATTGATACCRCTGAGTCGTTTACTACGAGGAGAATACTTCATTCCTTTCTTTTTTTCTCTTACAGCTTGATCTTGTAATCGTTTTTGTTGCTGTTGTTTTGTTAATCGATGAACAATTACACGAGCTGGCACTTTATCAATCATTCCTACATAAGCACCAGCTATTTCACATGTTTGTCCTGGTTGAAGGGAGTTCATTAACGTCTCCATATCTATCTGTATATACTCTGTACCTTTCTTAATTCTTTCATCTTGAAAATAATCAGGGTTAGGATTTTTTTGATAAATACGTGTATTCGACTTGATACGAGAGATATAGTAGGCCTCTTTATCTTGTATATATTGAAGGTCTTTTAAATGAAAATAACCTAAGTCTCGGATACATAAATCATTCGCCGTCACAGTTGGTGCACACAGAGAGCCGTAAGTACGATCATGTTGTTTACCTGGACCTGTATGAATATGTAGAAACTGTCCACTTAACAAATCATACTCAAGTTGAATTTTTATCCCAGCTGTATGGCTGCATCCTCCTGCACCTGGATAAACCGATGAAAATACATCCGGGAGTTGAAATGCAGTTGAATCTAAAATACGAATACGCTTGAAAACAGAAGTGTATGGAGAAGAAATCGGCATAGATGCGACCAATTTTTTGCTTAGTAGTTCGGCTAGTAGGTGTTGTAAAAGTTGGACGGCCGCCTTATTAAATCGTTGATTCAGTCCTTCAGGACTGATAAGTACTTCTGTTGATGCTTCTAAACAGCTAGATAACTGAGTTAAAGAAGTCATAGCTACATTTTGGCTCACCCATACACATAAAGCCACTAAATCTTTTGCTTGGTACTTACTGGTTCGTTGTACAAAACCAACATCTCTAGCAAGATCCCGTAAGGTATTTGGAGATAAAAAACTTTGAATCTCTTGAGCAAATAGTTGTAATTCATCAGATATAGAAATAGACATACAAAAACGCCATCCTTTCCTATAATTCTACAGAAATGATAACGCTTTTTTTACTTTATGGATAGTGTAAAACCTTAGCTTTATAGGGTTGTAGCGGTGCCTCATATATCCGTTTAATAATTATTTCTGTTACCTTTATATATTTACATAATCTTCGTTAGCGGAATTGAAAAATGCTACTTATTTAACATTAGCACTCCGTTAGTTTAAGAACAATTGAGTTAATAAATATATCTAAAAGTCTCATATTCTCCATAATTGATAACGGTTTTAAATTCTCCTCCACCATTTTTATCCTTTAAAAAAGCATCCATCTTATCATCTTTAATATTGTAATGTCTCTTATCCAGAAAGCCTACACTTCGGATTGTTGGATGTTCTAAAATTGGTGATAAGTCACCATCTAACACATTAGTATCAACAAATCTAAAGTCAATTAGATTAGGAAAATGATTTAAAAAATTCAAATTCTCAAGATTACCACAAGAATTAAGGCACAGAACCCGAAGATTCTTCAGAGAGAATAATTCTTCATTTGGTACAAATTTCTTTGATTGATTAATATGTAAATATTCTAGCGTATCGGCTAATCCAGACAAACCAAAATCATTTTGTAATTTAGTACAATAATGTAATTCTAAACGCTTTAATTTATTCATTTTTTCTATCCCAAGGAAATCGTGTATATTGGACCAGTTTAATTCTAAATAGAGGAGATTTTCTGGCATACCCACAAAGTTGCCAAGCTTATTCTTTTTATGATACCAAAAAGTTAAATACTCAATGTTTTCAAGCTGCCTCTCATTAAATTTATCTTCTTTTAAGTTTAAGCAAGCCTGAAGATTATCTGGTATTTGTTCAAACCAAATCGTGTTATTTCTCCAGTTATCCATTTCGAATCGCCCCTATATTTATCATTATTTCTTCTATCTTATCATTTGGACTTATTAAACTAAACTACCGGCTAGCTAAATAAAGAAAAATGAATAGAATTTTCTTTATGGGGGGATTTTTATTCTTTAGGTTGATAGCAATGTGGTGCTACCCCTATTATAAAAAACACCAAAATCACACATAGCGAACATCAGAATGATTAAATCACATAGGGTAGGGATTATAAACCGTAACAAACCCCATTTTTATCACATGGTTAATCCTAATCACATATGGTGCGGATTTATAAGTTTAATAATCTCTTTTTCAGTAACTAACAAATATCATGCAAAAGTCTCAGGTTAATCCCTTATTTAGTGACTTTAACAAATCCAGTCGTATCAAGGGGTTTTGTTAATCCCTAAATTTGTGACTCATATTCGCCTATAATCGAGGCTGTCTGACACCCTATAAGATATAAGATACTAAATAATAAATAGCTTCCTTACGGGTGCTTCGCACTAATACTATAACTAATAAATAATAACTATAAATGATAGCTATAGATAATAGTATTACTTATATAGATTGCACTGAATGAACGTAGTGAATGAAGTGGCGTTAGCAATGTTCTTTATATATTCCAGTAATCACTATTTATATCACTGTTATATTTATATTCAACTTTTTCTTTTCCACACTTTTCACATTTATAGAAACTAGCAGTACCTATCTGACCTGTTTTAAAGTTCTCACTATCTTGAGTCTTAATAAAATTATATTTGTGTATACATTTAGGTTCTTTTGCTTTATTCAACCATTTTCCCAACATAAAGCAATCACTCTCCTTTAAAGTATAATTTTACCAGTTAATAGCTGGGTATTCAAAAGCTAAATTTAATAGTAAAACCATTCCCCTACTGATCTTAATTGATTGGTAGGGGGATTTTTTTGTTCATGCAAAAAACTTACTATACCCATGTTTATGTGACCAATGTTTAAAGTTGTCTTTCCAAATTAACCTAGCACAATCCTCCGAACAACCTCTATCAAAATTATTACCTTTAAAATCACGGTCATACGCTGAATAGTAACCCTCATTAGTCTTACTAGATACTTTCACACCGCACCAATCACACTTAAAAGACCAATTTCTTTTATCACTATTAAACTTCTTATATGTATACCTAGCCTTAGGAATTAGATATTTACCCATTTCATCTTCTTCTAACGAAATAGACACACACTTCATATAATCTAATAACTGATTATCCTTATTGTAGTCATCTATATTAGGCATATCTTCACGCATATAAAACTCTTTAACTTCCTCAAACAGTGCTTTTACATCTTCCTTTGAATAGACAGTTCCTCTTTCATCAGCTAAACAAGAATATTCTCTAGACTCTCCATTATCTTCTTCCACTTCTACTTGAATAACACGATAAAACGTAGGACCTCTTCTATAAACAGGCATTTATTTCATCCCCCTTAGTTTTAAAACGTTTCTCCCTCTATAATGATAGCATTACTTTTTAAATTTAAACGAATTACATACATACAAAAAAGGGAACATGAATTATCTCCACATTCCCTTTTTCAAATTTCTATATGTTCAAAGATCGTTTAATCAACTCAATGATGACAGCAGAGATAACAACATCAAAATTAACATGAAAATAGAATTCTGTTGTATTTGAATCTTTATCTCTCTTAAAGAAAAACTTAAACATGTATCAGCACCCCATTTTTAATTATTTTTAATTTTAAAATGGTTGATGGTTGCTGATTGAATGCCACCGCATTAAATTTCTAGAAGAATAACGAACCTCTTCATCCCATTATAGGACAAGACATTACATAGGAATTACTCACGTACCTAAATTATCTCAAATTTTACCTAAACAAACAAGTGTTTCCATGTAAATTTTTGCTAGAATCCTAACTTTTATTTTATAATCCTCTTATCCAATCTTCCCGTCTCTTTTGCAATTCAACTTTACTAGCTGATTCATTCCCATCAACATTTCCAAATGAATTATATAAATTGATAGCATACATTTCATAAATTTCCCGATCTTTCTTATCACAATAAAACACATCAATAGAATGAAACACATGACAAAACCTCTTTGTAGTACCACTTTTACCAGACATATGTTTAGTAAGCCTCTCCCTTAAATCCAACGCCTCTCCAATATAAACAATTTCCCCACTTGAATCCCTCATAAAATAAAATCCTGAATCTGAATTAACTTGATGAATTTCTGATACTGGAATACTTAAATAACAATTAGGAATCACAATCTTTATCAAAATTACCCCTTATTTTTAATCTAGTTTTCTTTATAACCTGATTCTATGATATACTCATAATAAGTTGGGGATCACTCTCCCATCTATGTACTTATTTCTTTATCTATTCATTTTGGCGTTTGGTCTTTGAGACTAAATACCCTTTTTTCATTCTCCCCCTATATAGTTCTTAATCCACATTTCGTATAAGTCCCATTTTCCTCTATCATCGTTAGTGGTAGTTGCTTATGTATTCCTCTATCCATGTGTAGTGGTAGAAAGTCTTTTAAATCTCTTGACCTTAGGTTTTGAAGGTTTTTATCACGCTGAAGCGATGTTAGGAAAACGGCTGGAAGGCATACTTATCCCCTATTTTGAAAGACTACAAAAATATGCGTCAATCAAAATAGGGGATAAGCGTCTATGTCTTTGCCATGCCTTGCTTAGTCAGTGTTCCGTATGTATAGACCCTATTCACTCAACAGCTTTCACCGTACACGCCCTTTGCCTAAGGCTTGTCCTCTACACAAAGCCACCCCTGTGCGACAAGCTGAACGTGTTCCCTAGCACCGCAATGCTAATGGCTACCACCCGAACCTTTAAAGGTAAGTTCTCACCTTCCCGCAACGAATGAATAGGAATCCATTACGGGTTGCCCCCTTTGTAAGAGTATGACTTGTACTCTCTGGGGTCCCGCCACATCACCATCAAGTTAAGAATTTGGTTGCTCCCCAAAACGAAAAAATGTGCTTTTTTGTTACAAGCAGCACAAAATTTCGTTCTGGGGGTACTATAAAATTTTAGCTTGATGGGTATGGGGTCTCGCCACATCGCTATCAAGCTAAGATTATGCAAAGTCAATTTTAGGCGAGATTGTTTCTTTTTTCTAAAGGGCAAGTGTAGGTGATTGAAAGATTTGCATACGAAATAAACCCTAACGGGTTTCATTTTTTGAATTAAGCGGCTTGATTATCAGACATGATACAATTGTAAACGACACCTAATATATCAAAGACCGTTTTTTTCTCATATCGATGAGATTTCCGCCCGTTTTGCTGTAGGAGATTGAACAGGCGAAGTAACACCTTTGATAGCTCTTGGGTGTTTTTTTGTATAGTTTGGAATAAAAGAAGAAAATAGTCTTTGATCATATATATGGCTTTATACTCACTAAGCTCTCGTTTTTTCTTCATTAGGAGCAATTGTCGCATTTGAAACATGATAGAAGAACAGAGTAGAATGGCAATCAATTGACCATATAAATGGCACTCCAATCGTTCTGGTTTTATCTTTTTACAATGATGAATTTGAAAGAATGACTTCCACGTTTTAAATAAAATTT
>NZ_JBFUIV010000035.1:0-23046 GCF_056401715.1 Bacillus sp. P4_E1 | reverse complement strand
ACCCACTCTATTAATTGCGTTCTACTTTTAAGTCCATATTTCTTCGCTATAGCTGATTGACTACCCTCACCGTTTAAAAAACTTTCTACAGCTTGTATCTTTAATTCATTTGAATAAGTTTGAAATGTAGACCCTTTTTTAGCCATAATAAAATCCCCTCCAAGTAGAAGTGTAACATCCATGTTTGTTCATGGTCTTTTTACACTGTCTACCTTAAGGGGATAATATCAAATGACAATGTCTTTTTATTTTGAATGGATATTTTTTTAGTAAATTGGGCTAAAATGATGAATAGATTGGAATTACTATTTATTTCTTTAAAAAAATTAATGTTCTTAAAATGAAAGTATGGTACAGTAATCGTGAGCAAGCTAATATTTGTTCATGAAAGTGTTAAAAACTAGTTTTAAAATCAAGAAGTTATTTTTGTATAATAAATTATAATGAAATAACAGGGGGAATGAATTTTGAAGAAATTCATAATCGCTGGATTGTCTGTATTGTTATTAGTAGGCTGTGGTACTCCAAAGGAAAAAGAGGATGCACAGTCAAACCAGGAAGAACAAGTTGTAAATGCAAGTGATGAGAATATGGTCGTATTTCCTGAAGGAGCAGTGCCAATCGGAGAAGGGAAAGTAAAAGTAACTACTCCAGATGGTACTTCTGAAAATGGCAATATACCAACTGTATTCATAAAAAAGGATACTTTAATTCAGCAAGTCGAATTAGAACTTTCCAATTTTCAAAACGATAAAGAAACATTTGTATTTGTAGATCAAATATTTGCAGATAAACATCAAGTAACTAGTACAACACAGACAACAGTACAATTAAAAGAAAAGACGCTTGAGACAGGTAGTCATACGATTACCGCAGCTCAGTTTGAAAACAATGACCCAAAAGGAAAAGTCATTAGCTTGAATCAAGCTCAGTTTGAAACGAAGCCTGCGTCTTAATATGGAAAAAAGTACATTACTCAAAAGTAGTGTACTTTTTAGTTTGGATTGAATTATGTCATTGAGAATAATTTGTTTCACTTTCTAGTACGAATGAATAGAAAGAACTTATTATTTACTATCATGTAAGAGGAAGGAATTGAAAGTTTGAAACGAGTTATTCGTATTTTCTTATTTATTATAATGTTTTTGGTCATTTGGTTTACTTTACAAGAGGCGGTTGAAGTTACGCTCAATTATCACATTCATGACTTGTTAATTGGAGCTGTATGTTTTGTCATTGTGTATCGGTTTTATCCCGCCTTAACGGACAATAAGAACCCCACTTGAAAATTCGGCACATGCGAGGAAGTTAGGTGGGAGTCGGGCTGCCCGTAAAAGCCCGATTGGTGAAGGATAATACCCCCTATGATTAAAGTTTCGCTTTATGATAAACTCGGATTAAGGTAAGTATTGAGTTGGAAATGTAGGGATTTCATTTGAAATGTCGAATAGTACATACGATGTCGTAATAACAAATTTTCTATTGTTTACTGTGAAACAGAAGAAGGAGAGATTGTAGTTATGAAAAGAGCTCTTATAAATATTGATTATACATATGATTTTGTAGCTGAAAAAGGTGCTTTAACATGCGGGAAACCAGGTCAAGAAATTGAGAAGGAACTTGTAAGTGTAACGAAACAATTTATTGAAAAAGGTGATTACGTAGTATTTGCGATCGATAAACATGAAGACAATGATGTATATCATCCAGAAGCGAAATTGTTTCCACCTCATAATATAGCAGGTACAAATGGAAGAGACTTATTTGGTGAATTACAAGATGTATGCGAGAAATATAAAAATGCAGAGAATGTATACTATATGGACAAAACACGTTACAGTGCTTTTGCAGGAACGGATCTAGAAATGAAGCTAAGAGAAAGAGGAATAGGGGAAGTGCATCTTGTAGGTGTATGTACAGATATTTGTGTTCTTCATACAGCAGTAGATGCTTATAATAAAGGATTTAAAATTGTCGTTTATGAAAAGGCGGTTGCATCTTTTAATGCGCAAGGACATGAATATGCACTTGGACATTTTAAATCTTGTTTAAATGCAGAAGTGAAGTAAAAAAAGAGGCCTTCGAAAAGGCCTCTTTTTTACATTTATATAGAAACGACTTGTTTTTGAATTAACTTTTTAATGAACGGACTAATCTTTTCTGGTAGTCGGTTTAAATCGAAAAATTGTACATGCAATGATTCAACTCCATCTGCTTTTAACAAGCCACATGTAAATTCTGTAATATTTATCCTTGTTCATTGAAAACAGCTACTCCAGCTAAATTGAGTGGTCTTGATCCAATAACTTCTCTTAGTTCTTCGATATAGCCCATTGTTAGTAACCTTCGCGAGTCAAAATATTTTCAAATGAACTATTCGGTGTCATGTGAATGTTTTCCTGTTATTAAGATGAGTAGTGCAGTCTTAAAATAAAGTCATTTAAAAAATTTTCAATTGTCAGCTCCCTTTAGATAATGAAAAAGGGTATATTTATAGAAGAATGTATAACAAGTTTGAAGGGAACCAAAAAGTAATACAATAAATCAGTTTTGCATGAAATTTTCATTAGTAAGGAAGTGGATGGATGAGTTTATTAACGTATACTGAGGAGTTTTTTAATTATGTAAGGGAATTTTTACTTTTAAGATTTTTACTATTTGCTTTAGTTCTTATCATTATTTCTTTTGTCATAAACCGCATTATTGATTGGTTTTTTAAAAAATCAAGCTTTTTTGATGAAGAGGTAGAGCAGACGATTCAAAGTGTTATTCGATCTATTTTTAGATATATCATTATCATCAGTCTGATCATATATTTAATTAGTCAATTTGTAGATATAAAAAGTATTATTGCAGGTGCAGGGATAGCGGGAGTCGTCATCGGTTTTGCTGCACAACAGATGCTAAAAGATGTCATATTAGGCTTCGCAAGATTAGCGGACAAAGAGTTTCGAGTTGGCGATTTTGTAACTTTTAACGGAACAAATTCAGGAACTATTGAGGAAATTAGTATTCGTTTTATGCAAATTCGTGAATGGTCAGGGAAACTCCTTACCATACCACACGGAGAGATTAGAACGATACAGAATTTTAATAAAGGATGGATGCGAGTTATTGAACGCATCACGGTAAGTTATCAGGAAGATCCTACAAGAGTTAAAGAATTGTTAGAAGAAGTATGTGTTATTTGTAATGAAAAATTGGAGCAAAATCTTTATAGAGTAGATGATGAAGCTGTTGAGCCATTTAAATATGTTGGAGTTACAGACTTAAATCCTAACCTTAAATATGTTGGATATGAATTTTGTATTACAGGTTTGATTAAACCGGAAGATTATTTTGAAACTTCTAGACAAGTAAGATTTGAATTAATGTCTATGTTCCATAAAAATCAAGTGCAAATGCCAGCAGCGAATATGTTCGTTAACACTGAAAGTTTACAGCATATTCATGGGGGACAATCTTTATCAGACAGTTAAAGAAAATTAGCTAATTTCTGTTTTGGTTTAAAATTTAGATTTGAATGAACTGTATGGGATATCTCCGAAAAAAGAGCTGAAGGAATTCGGTTCTTTTTTGTTTGTAGTATTTTGAAATTTCTTAATGTTATAATGGTAGTTGGTGATGAGAATGAACATAGATGAAAAAGAGATGCATCGTTTAGAGGCATTAAAAGAAATTGCTGAGTTACTAAATGAAGCAACAAACTTACAGGAAATGTTAGGGAAAGTGTTACATACATTGTTACAAGTTATGAATTTACAAACAGGGTGGATATTCTTTATTGATGAAAGTGGAAAGCATCGTATGCTTGTAGACCAAAACTTACCCCCAGCTCTTACGTGGCAGGAAAAGAAGCCGATGTGTGAAGGAGATTGTTGGTGTGTAGAACGTTTTGTGAATGGAAGATTGGAAAAAGCGACAAATATTATTGAATGTAAACGAATAGAGGATGCGATTGAATGTAATTGGGGCGAGACAGAAGATGTTACACATCATGCGACAATCCCGCTAAGATCTGGATCAGAGAAATTTGGTCTATTAAATGTAGCCTCGCCTCATAAAACACATTTTTCTGAGGAGGAGTTAGCGTTATTAGAAGCGATTGCATTTCAAATTGGAACGACAATACAACGTATTCAATTAGTTGAGAAAGAACGAAAATATGTAGTTGTAGCTGAAAGAAATCGATTGGCTCGTGATTTACATGATTCTGTTAAACAATTGTTATTTTCAATTATGCTAACAGCGAAAGGGACTCTAAATATGACGAAGGATAGAGACTTGCAAGAGATGTTAAGTTATATTGGAGAATTATCACAGGAAGCATTACAAGAGATGACACTTTTGATTTGGCAATTAAGGCCTGAAGGATTAGAGAAAGGTTTAGCAGAAGCGATTCAAAATTACGGAAAACTGTTAGGGATTCAAGTGGAAGTTCGAATTGATGGAATGGTTTTAATTGAAGATGAAATAGAAGAAGTTTTATGGCGTATAAGCCAAGAGGCATTACATAATTGTAAAAAACATGCCTCATGTGAAAAAGTATGTGTTCATTTAAGGATAGAAAATAATAAGTTGCATTTTTACATAGAAGATAACGGAATAGGATTTATACAGGATCAAGTAAGAGAGTCAGCACTTGGTTTGAAAAGTATGAAAGAACGAATTGAATTAATGAGGGGAATTTTTCGAATAAAAGCAGAACCGGAAAAGGGGACAAAGATAGAAATTCAATTACCGGTTTGAGAGGGAGAACGTCAGTGAAAATTAAATTATTACTTGTAGAAGATCATCATATCGTTCGAAGGGGACTCGTATTCTTTTTGAAGACGAGAGAAGAATTTGAAATTATTGGGGAAGCAGCAAATGGTGAAGAAGCATTAACATTCGTCCAAACAGAAAGGCCAGATGTAGTATTAATGGATTTATCAATGCCGAAAATGGATGGTATTGAAGCGACAAAACGTATAAAACAATACGATGAGACAATAAAAATTCTTATGCTCAGTAGTTTTTCAGAACAAGATTACGTTTTACCAGCATTAGAAGCTGGGGCAGATGGTTATCAATTAAAAGAAGTGCAGCCAGATCAACTTGTTGCGTCAATCGTTGCGGTATATCAAGGAAACGCAAATTTTCACCCGAAAGTAACACCAGCACTATTAGGACGATCAGCAGTCAAGAAAGAAAAAGAGAATCCTTTTTCTATGTTAACTAAAAGGGAGCAAGAAGTACTTCGTGAAATTGCGAAAGGAAGAAGCAATAAGGAGATTGCAGCAGAACTTCATATTACAGAACAAACTGTGAAAACACACGTTTCTAACGTATTGGCTAAATTGGAAGTAGATGATCGTACACAAGCTGCCTTATACGCAGTAAAGCATGGGGAAAACTAGAAATAAGTATGAATAATTGTGTCATATGCTACGGAAGAATACATATGAGAAATTAAAATGTATAGAGATGCCGAATAAAGGTTTTTCTTCTTTCAATAATTAGGTACAATAAAGTGAAACTTTAATCAGTGGGGGGGCCATCCCCACTGATTATTAGTTGAACCAATCGGGTTTTTACGGGCAGTTGATCTCCCACCTAACTCCCTTGCATTCATCGAATTTTGAGGTGGGAGTCTTACTACCCGTTAATACGGGATAAAGCTACTATGGAAGGGGAAGATACGCTATGCCTGGTACAAAAAGTGGGATTGGAAAGATTCAGGCTTCGTTAAATGGTTTATCACCGAAATTACGAAGTATTGCCGAACATATTTTGAAACATCCACAAGATGTTGTACATAAATCGATTACGGAATTAGCGGAAGTTACGAATAGTTCCGAAGCAACGATATTCCGCTTATGCAAACACTTAGGTTTTCAAGGGTTCCAAGACTTGAAAATTACATTAGCTCGTGAGATTGTACATACCCCGATGCAAAATATTCATGAGGAAGTATCGGTAGAAGATAATATTGTCACTGTTGCTAAAAAAGTTTTTCATTCACATATTACAGGACTGCAAGATACATTACATTTGTTAAACGATAACGCGTTGGAACAGGCAGTAAGTGCGCTGAATGAAGCGAAACGAATTGAGTTTTATGGAAATGGTGGTTCAGGTATTATTGCGATGGATGCTTATCATAAGTTTATGAGAACGGGTATTTCTTGTATTGCTCATACGGATTCACATTTTCAAATTATGGGAGCGGGCTTGCTGACAAAAAAAGCAGTGGTCATTGCAATTTCTCATTCGGGCAGTAATAAAGGTTTACTTGAAGCGTTAGAAGTAGCGAAAGCAAGAGGGGCCAAAATTATTGCGATTACGAGCTATCAAAAATCGGCATTAAGCCAACTTGCTCATATAACATTATATACTTCGACGCGTGAGACGGAATTTCGTACAGAAGCAAGTTCGTCACGATTAGCGCAGCTTAGTTTATTAGATACTTTGTATGTGGGATTGTCATTGCAGCGACAAGAGGAAACACTACAAAATTTACAAAGTATACGTGAAACTATTTCGATGAAGCGAATATAAAGGGCTCTTCAAATGAAGAGCTTTTTATATTGGCGAGTAGTCTGTTGATATACCCTCTAGATCTACTTGTTCTAAGTGTCTATAGAAATATGCCAATTACCTATAATAATAATAATCTCTCATCTTTTAGACCCTTCATTTTTTAAACCTCGATATTTTGCATATGAAATTTAACAAGTAGCTTGATACATCAAAATACGTATTGGGTAATAATTCAAATATTGTTCAATATTTTACAATAAGCTTATGAAATTCCATGTTATGATGAACCTGTAATGATGATTGAACACTTAAATTTGGTACAATAATTAGCCAAAATAGTGAGGACAGTAGTTGTGAGATAAACTCATTAAAACTCTAAAACACTAAAGGGGAGATCACATATGAAAGCAGTAGTAGTTAATAAAAACAGCAAAGCAAATATTGAAGTTATTGAAAAAGAGTTACGTCCGTTACACTCGGGTGAAGCGCTAGTAGATGTAGAGTATTGTGGAGTTTGCCACACTGATTTACACGTTGCGAATCATGATTTTGGAAACACCGATGGCCGCATCCTTGGTCATGAGGGTGTAGGTATTGTTACTAAAATTGCTGATGATGTTACTTCACTAAAGATAGGTGACCGTGTAAGTATTGCATGGATGTTCCAATCTTGTGGACGTTGTGAATATTGCGTAACGGGGAGAGAAACATTCTGCCGTGAAGTAAAAAATGCTGGTTATTCAGTAGATGGTGGTATGGCTGAACAATGTATTGTTACAGCTGATTATGCGGTGAAGGTACCAGAAGGATTAGATCCTGCTCAAGCATCATCGATTACATGTGCGGGCGTAACTACATATAAAGCTATAAAAGTATCAGACATTAAACCTGGTCAACCTATCGTAATCTATGGTTGTGGTGGATTAGGTAACCTAGCTATTCAATATGCTAAAAACGTATTTGGTGCAAAGGTAATTGCAGTAGATATCAATGACGACAAATTAGCCTTAGCAAAAGAAGTTGGTGCTGATATGACTATCAATCCGATTTCTCAAGGTCCTGCTGATAAAATTGTTCAAGAGGAGTTTGATGGTGCTTATGCTGCTGTAGTAACAGCAGTTTCTAAAGTAGCATTCAACTCAGCAGTTGATGCAGTACGTGCTTGCGGTAAAGTAGTTGCGGTAGGTTTACCAGTAGAAACTATGGATTTAAACATTCCACGACTTGTATTAGACGGAATTGAAGTAGTTGGTTCTCTAGTTGGTACTCGTAAGGATCTGGAGGAGGCATTTATGTTCGGCGCAGAAGGAAAAGTAGTGCCGGTTGTTCAAACGTGTTCTCTAGATAAAGTACAAAATGTATTCGAAGAAATGGAACAAGGTAGAATTCAAGGGCGTATGGTAATCGATTTTAAACAGCATAATTGTGAGTGTAAATAATTCATTTTAAATATAAAAAGCATGAGTCTAGCAAAGGTCATTTAAAAAAGTTAGACGGCATAAAAAAGATGATCCCTCGTATTCAATAGGGATCATCTTTTTTATATTCTACTAATATCAATGCCAATTAATACTTGATTGATGAGACATGATTAAAGGTTCACTTTATCTACAAATGAAAAAGAATCTTTACTTTTAACAAATTTTTTATGATTTGGAACGGTTTGAATTGCTACAACTTGCGAATCTCTTGCTTTCAGTGCATCTTGAATCCCGATTGTCATAAGCTTAATAAATAGAATCGTAATAAAGAATGAAACGAGAGTATACAAAATAATCCACCATGAAATATTCATTTCATAACGATTTAATCCAATAAGGCCTGCCCAATCATTCGATAGAGAAACAGGTTTGAGTACTCCGTCATAGAGTTCACGCATTTGTATCCCACCAATTACAATATCAAGCAACGCTAAATGGATAACGAGTATGAGTGTTTGGACGATATGTTCCATAAATAACACAAATAAGCGATCAAGTAATAAGACTCGTAAGTGTTTTTTGATAATATGAAAACGGCTAGCACCCAGTAATTGTGAACTTAAAATGTAATCTCGTTTCATAAATTCATCAACCTCTGAGGAGATATATAAAGAAAGTGTAGGTAGAGCGACGAAAATAAGTACGAGAACTTGATAAAACGCAAATGAAATATTTGGATCTAATCTATCAGCATTTGATATGATTACAATATTAACGGGCGTGATGAGTATAAATGCGATAAATAAAGTAGGAATATAGTAAAAAACTTCTGAGCATGCCTGGAAAAATCTCTTGAATCTTGGAGCGTATAAACTTAAGAGGATTCCTATACATGTTCCGAATAAAATTCGAAAGAAGCTAATTGCCACGGCTAATAAAATGGTGAATTTTGCTCCTTCTACAATTTGTAAGAAAACAGACTCTCCAAAACGATCAGATCCAAAAGGCGGCATTAACAATGGCGAAAAGGGGGCCTTTCCAAGTAATTCGTTATTGTCATTGTAAAGTAACTGAGGAGGTCTTGGGATGTTATCTTTAAAGAACCAACTATAAATAAAACTAGCTGAAACAAGTATGAATAGATAAGTAAAGCCGATTAAAAATCGTTTTGATTTCCAAATAGATTTCATAATGCTGCTCCTTTCAATTGCTTTTTCCATCTATTCATCATGAATGAGATTATTTGAAAAATGGCATAAAACGGTAAAATAATCATAACAAGTATGATAAATGCAGCTGGAGGTGAAATAAACGCCTTCTTAAATAAAAATTGAATAATGCCCTCCATATTAAAAACAAATTCTAAAATGAATAAGTTAGAAAGTAAGAAAACAAAAATCGTTTTTAAATGATGAAAGAAGTGGATAGATATATTTTTGAATAAATGAATGCATAGTATATAACTTGATGAAAGTCCTTTTCCATATGCAACCTCTACGTAATGTTTTTCATGTTCTTCTTTTATGTATAACACCATCATCCGAAACATTTGTAATGTAGGTAAGACTGCTAAAGATAAAATAGGGAGTAAATAAGCTCGATTTTCATTAAAAGAAATAATGGTGACAGGAGATTCCCCTAATTTCTGAAGTACCCATATGAAAAATATTTGCAAACAAATCATCATCATCATATCAGGGACAGCTTCTAATATGAACACAATTCGGTTTATCCATTTTTTTATATAATCTTTTGCTAAAAAATAAAAAAATGCCATACTAGATGATAGAAAGAGTGCAAGCAAAAAGGCTATAAATAATACAGTAAATGAATATAGGTAAGGTTCTAAAACAGTTGGAAATAATGGTGTCTTTTTGAAATGACCAAATTTCGGGTCTGATCCCATAACTACTAATGATTCAGGGGAGAAAACCTGTTTTAACATAGTAACGATCTGATTAAAAAAATGAATTGGTTGAAAAGTGAATCCCTGTTGAGTGATAAATAAATAAGGTAAATTTAGTAATAGTAAGAGTGATAAAAGAATTGATGAAAGTTTTATTGTGAATTGAGATATTTTATATAACATTAAATCCCTCCGACATCTTTTTACAACATTATACAATAAAGTTCATATTTTGTTTTGATTTTTCAGAAAAATATAAATACTATTAGATTTTATAGTATGGAACATATATTTACAAGGTAAAAAAGTGATAGTAAGCAGCCATGCCCTATGTCCATCAAGCTAAGAAAACGAGAACTTATATATTATTATCTTTAGGTGGAGGGGAAAGAATGTTTGATAAATTAAAAAGGTTATTTAAAAAAGATAAAGAGAATGATTTAGAAGATGAGAGGTACATTTTGATTTCTGAAAGTGAGATAAATGAAGAATTAAAAAGAAAGATAGTTGAATTAGAAAGGTTAGGATCAGAATATAGTAAAGTTCTTCAAAAAAAATATATAAATGAATTTGAGAGAAAAGGAAAACGAAACCTAAAAATATGGGTTAATAGGGATATTGACGGAGATGAAATAGAAGACTTAAATTCTGAGAAATGTCTAGAAAAAGAATATCGTTCTGAAATAATAATAGATTTTAATGATGTTACTGTTGAAGATGATGAATATGCAGATTTCATACAGTTATGGTATTACTATGGTGGTTATTTTAAAGGTACTGGGACTTTATATGATACATCAAGAAATAATTTAGAAACAGACATTGAAACAGCTTTACAAACATTAATTGAATAATTAATGTATACTAGTCTCTCGTTTAATTAACGAGTTATGTAGTTGAACAAGAAATACAAATAATAATTAATCCTTTGTTAAAACGCTCTTTCTTTTTGTTCATTTATTAAGTTTATCTATATTAATTTATCAAACTTTATGTTCCCGTTACAAAATACGCTATTCATTCTGTAAAATCACAGGAAAGGATGGCGTTTTTGTATGTCTATTTCTGTATCCAATGAATTACAATTATTTGCTTGAGAAATTCAAAGCTTTTTATTTCCAAATATCTTACGAGAGATGTTGGTTTCGTGCAACGAACCAGCAAATACTAAACAAAAATTTTGATTTGAAAAAAATTTTCTTCTTGTAACTTGATTTATGAAAAAATATTTTATATACTAATTCATGTAAACGGTTTACTAGATCGTATTTTGCTAGAAACGAAGGGAAGATTCGCATGGAAACAAGGGGGAGAGTAATCGGGGTTGACATCGGTACCACAAGTACGAAAACGGTTGTATTCACTGAGAAAGGAAAAGTCGTTGCTTCACATGCAATTGATTATCCAATTATTCAACCGAACGTCGGATGGGCTGAGCAAGATCCTGATGTAATATGTGCTGCTGTATATAAAACTGTAAGCGTTGCCATTGAAAAGGGTAATGTGTCACCGGAAGATATTTCTTCAATCGGGATTAGTACAGCGATGCATGCCTTAATTGCTGTAGATGAAAACGGTGCGCCGTTAACGCGCTCTATTATTTGGGCAGATAATAGAAGCACAAAGCAATCAGAAAAACTATTACAACAAATGAATGGTCATGACATTTATAGAAGAACTGGTACACCGATTCATCCGATGTCACCACTTTCTAAATTATTGTGGATGAAAGAAGAAGAAACGGAGTTATTCAGAACTGCTCATAAATTTATTTCCATTAAAGAGTATGTCATTTATCAATTATTTTCACGCTATGTAGTTGATTATTCTATTGCATCTGCTACAGGGTTATTTAATTTAAAAACATTAAACTGGGATGAAGATGTTTTAACTATGTTAAATATGTCACCAGAACAATTATCAACACCTGTACCAACTACATATATTTTATCGGGAATGAAGCCGGAATTAGCACAAAAGATGGGTATTAGTGAGGATACTCCGGTTGTTATTGGTGCAAGTGATGGTGTTCTTGCAAATGTAGGTGTCGGTGCAATAACACCTGGCTCAGCTGCAATTACGATCGGGACAAGTGGTGCGGTTCGAACAATTTCATCGAGTGTTAATACAGATGAAAAAGGAAGAACTTTTTGTTACGCATTAACAGATGAGCACTGGGTGATCGGCGGACCAACGAATAACGGTGGAATATTACTTAGATGGTTACGTGATGAATTTGGTAGCCCAGAGCAAGAGGTAGCAAGAAAGCTTGGAATTGATCCTTATGATTTATTAATTAAGTATGCAGAAAGTGTACCAGCTGGAGCAGATGGATTACTATTTTTACCGTTTCTATCTGGAGAACGTGCACCCTACTGGAATGCAAATGCTCGAGGTACATTCTTCGGGATAAACCTTCAGCATAAACGTGAACATTTCATACGAGCAGTTATGGAAGGTGTTTGTATGAGTGTGTATTCAGTAGCACTTGCCATTCGAGATTGTACAGGGCCACTTACTGAAATACGTGTTTCAGGAGGCTTTGCGAAATCTGCATTTTGGAGACAAATGTTATCTGACATGATGGGGAAAGAATTGCTTGTTCCAGAAAGTCATGAAGCATCTGCGCTTGGGGCAGCAGCACTTGCTTTGTATGCAATTGGGAAAATTGATTCTCTTGAAGAGGTGAAGGATTGGATTGATATTGTCCATCACCATGTACCGAATAAAGAAAATACGGCTTTATATTTAGAGATGTTTTATATGTATGAACGACTTTACAATCGTTTGAAAGAAGAATTTGATTGTATAGCTGCTTTCCAACGTAAACAATAGGGGGATTGGGAGAAATGGTAGTTGGGATCGTACTAGCGGCTGTTGTTATATTACTTTTACTAATTACGGTAGTAAAATGGCATCCATTTGTCGCGTTAATTTTAACAGCAATCGGAGTTGGGCTAGCAATGGGGATGCCCTTAATTGGAACTTCACCACAACATCCGGGGATTATCGATTCTATTAAATTAGGTCTCGGTAATACGTTAGGGTTTTTAGCGATTGTTTTAGCTTTAGGAACAATGCTTGGAAAAATGATGGCTGAGTCTGGCGGTGCTGAACGAATTGCTAACACATTAATTGGACGTTTTGGGAAAAAGCGTGTTCACTGGGCAATGATGTTCGTTGCATTTATAGTAGGGATTCCGGTATTTTTCCAAGTTGGATTTGTACTATTAATTCCGTTAGTATTTACAATTGCGTTAGAAACAGGGGTATCACTTATTACAATCGGTATTCCGCTAGTAGCAGGTCTTTCGGTTGTACACGGACTTGTTCCACCGCATCCAGCAGCTATGGCAGCGGTAGGTATATTTAAAGCAGATGTAGGGAAGACAATTTTGTATGCATTAATTGTCGGACTTCCAACTGCAATAATTGCAGGTCCGCTTTACGGGAAATGGATTGGTGCTCGTATACATAAAGAAGTACCGTTAGATATAGCGGAGCAATTTATTGAAAGAGATAAGAAGAAGGAACTTCCTAGCTTCGGAAATACATTGTTTACTATTTTACTTCCAGTATTTCTTATGCTAGGTGCATCGATAGCGGAAGTAGCATTAAATAAAACAAGCCAACTTGCACAAGTATTGCATTTTATTGGAGATCCAATAGTCGCATTATTAATTGCAACGATATATTCTTTCTTTAGTCTTGGCTATGCAAAAGGGTTTTCTAAAGACAAAGTCTTACAAGTTACAAATGATTGTTTAGGCCCAATTGCAAACATACTGTTAGTTATCGGTGCAGGTGGTGCATTTAATAAAGTGTTATTAGATTCTGGGATCGGAACTACAATTGCGGAGATGGCGAAAGAATCACATATTTCACCGATATTATTAGGTTGGGGAATTGCTGCACTTATCCGAGTTGCAACGGGATCGGCTACTGTTTCTATGATGACAGCAGCTGGAATTGTAGCACCGATTGCAGCAAGTACACCAGGAGTAAATGTAGAGTTACTGGCACTTGCAACAGGAGCAGGGTCATTAATATTATCGCATGTAAATGATTCTGGATTTTGGATGATTAAAGAGTATTTCGGAATGACTGTGAAAGAAACATTATTAACATGGACCGCAATGGAGACAATATTATCTGTTGTAGCACTTGGATTAATTTCGTTATTAAATATATTTGTATAGAATGGGAGATTGATTAATATGAAACTAGGTTTAATTGGATTAGGAAAAATGGGATTCCCATTAGCTGAACACTTACATGAAGACAAGCATGAAGTAGTTGTATACGATGTAAATAATGAGCTTGTTGAAAAGGCAGGGGAATTAGGGATTACTGCTCGTCATACGTTAAAAGAAATGATTGCTGAACTCGAAGCACCTCGTACAATTTGGGTAATGGTACCTGCAGGAGAAGTTGTTGAGTCAGTACTAAAAGATGTATATCCATTATTAGAGGAAGGCGATATCGTTATTGAAGGTGGAAATTCATTCTATAAGGATACGTTACGCCGTGCTGAAGAAGCGAAAAGCTTTGGCTTACATTATGTAGATATCGGTACATCAGGCGGTGTAGAAGGAGCTAGATACGGCGCTTGCTTAATGGTTGGTGGAGAAAAAGAAATTTATGATCAACTAGAACCTTTATTTAAAGATTTAGCAGTAGAAAATGGTTATTCATATGCAGGCCGCGTCGGTAGTGGGCATTTCTTAAAAATGGTTCATAACGGTATTGAATACGGAATGATGCAAGCAATCGCTGAAGGATTTGAAGTACTAGATAAAAGTGATTTTGATTTCAATTATGAAGATGTTGCAAAAGTATGGGCAAACGGATCGGTTATCCGTGGTTGGTTAATGGACTTAACTGAAAAAGCATTTGCAGAAGATCCGAAACTTGATGGCATTAAAGGTGTTATGAACTCTTCAGGAGAAGGGAAATGGACTGTTGAAACAGCGCTTGAATTACAAGCAGCGGCACCAGTTATCGCTATGTCATTATTTATGCGCTACCGTTCACAAGAAGATGATACATTCCATGGGAAAGTTGTCTCAGCTCTTCGTAATCAATTCGGTGGACATGAGGTTGTGAAAAATTAGTTTTGTGAAACTCATACGAAAGTATGAGTTTTTTTTATTTCTCATACTATTTAATGAAAGTTTTTCCCTCTTTTTACTGTGTTTTGTATAGAAATTTCTGATAATATATAAATATAACTTGAAAACAAAGGGGAGAAATAATTATGAAACTAGTCGTTATTAACGGTACACCAAGAAAATTCGGTAGAACTCGCGTTGTGGCAAAATATATTGCAGAGCAATTTGAAGGGGAGTTATACGATTTAGCAGTAGCGGAATTGCCTTTATATAATGGAGAAGAATCACAACGTGAATTAGAGGCAGTAAAAAAATTAAAAGCTTTAGTGAAAGCTGCGGATGGAGTAGTACTATGTACACCAGAATATCATAATGCGATGAGCGGAGCGCTGAAAAATTCGTTAGATTACTTAAGTAGCAGTGAATTCATCCATAAGCCTGTCGCATTACTAGCAGTTGCTGGAGGAGGTAAAGGGGGAATAAACGCATTAAATAGTATGCGCACTGTCGCTAGAGGCGTTTACGCAAATGCAATTCCAAAACAAGTCGTGCTTGATGGATTACATGTGCAAGATAGTGAACTTGGAGAAGATGCAAAACCATTAATTCATGATTTAGTTAAAGAATTAAAAGCATATATGAGCGTATATAAAGAGGTGAAAAAACAATTAGGAGTTGAGTGATATGTCCTCTCTTTATCATGATTCTCGCTTGTATTACATTCTAGGAGCCAATAGTTTATCCGCTATTGGTTCCGGGATTGTTATGATAACGATTCCGTGGTTGTTAATTAAGGAAAGTGGAGGAGAGACAACATTTGGTTATGTTTCTATCGTTGCAACTCTCATCATGTTTTTACTAACACCATTCATTGGGCAAAGCATAGATCGTTTTTCAAGAAAATCTTTATTGTTATGTAACGAAGGTATCGGGATAGCCATTATAGGAATGATGGCCATTTGGGGATTTGCTGGGCAATCATACAATTCTATTCATTACATTATTATTTATATAGCAGGTTCTTTCTATTATCTATTATTCTATCCCACAATATTTGCATTTAACCAAGAAATATTTCAATCAGAGCATTATAAAAGTTTAAGTGGCACAATGGAAATACAAGGACAATTAACGCAAGTTATTTCAGGCGCAGCTGCTAGCTTTTTAATTGAGATTATTTCTTTGAAATGGATCTTGTTAGTGGATATGTTAACTTTTGCAGGAGCATTTTTTCTTTTCTTATGTATACCGTATGTAAAGAAAAAAGAAGTAAAACGGAAAGCAACATTTAAGAAGCAATTGTTCGAAGGAATTCACTTTATGAAAAAGCGCCCTAAGTTATTTTGGTTTTTACTAGCGACTTATATGCCGTTTATCGGTGTCATGATGGCAAATTATTTAATCCCAGTATATATTTCAGATATACTCAAAGCTAGTGCCTCTGTATACGCAATTGAAGGTATGATGTACGGTGTCGGAGCGGTTCTTGCAGGAATAAGTATTCCAATCATGATGAAATATGTCAAAATAGAAATTTCAATCTTTATGACGATGGTTATTTATGTAATTTCAATTACCGCAATGATTATTGAGCCTTCCATTATGTTATTATATGGACTAGCGATTTTCCATGCGATTGGAAATGCTGGAACACGAGTGGCGAGAAATGTATTGATGATGGAAGAAATCCCAAACGAAGTAATGGGACGTGTGGACAGCTTATTTCGATTAATTGGCACAGGAATTCGAATTGTATTATTAATGTTGTTTACGGCAGGCGTATCTAAAGCAGGGGTAATGATCCCGTTTTACGTACTGAGCTGTATATTGATCCTATCATTAGGGATTGCTTTTTATTATGTAATTTCAAAACGTAAAACGGAAGCGAATGTGTCTAATAAATCAATTGTTTAAAAAATACTTCTGCCTCCTTTTCTTTTTCTATATAATAAAAAGAAAGGGAGTGTTAACTTATTTATGAACAAATGGATATTGCTTATAATCTTATTACTACCTCCGCTATACATCATTTATATGACGTTTCGAATGAATAAAGTTGCTCGTGAAACATTGAGTAATCACTCTCCATACGTTCTTATATTAGGTGCAAAGTTATTTGGAGATAGACCGTCTTTATCTCTTCAAAATCGTTTGGATATAGCGTTGGAATATTTACATGCTCACCCTGAGGTGAAAGTAATTGTTTCAGGTGGTCAAGGGGAAGATGAAGATATACCGGAAGCTCACAGTATGAGAAACTATTTAATGGTACATGGTATAGATGAGAATCGTATTTTAATTGAAGACCGCTCTACAAATACGTATGAAAATTTAAAGTTTAGTATGGATTTATATGATGTAAAGCATGCGGTAGTTGTAAGTAATACGTATCATTTATATCGAACGAAAATAATTGCAAAGCGTTTAGGGATAAAGATGGAAGCTTTGGCTGCTGAAACACCGAGACGCTCTAAGAAAAAAGCGTATGTGCGTGAATATGCTGCAATTATGAAAACAATATTGTTCGACCGTTAGAGCTCAAATGAGAGCTCTTTTTTTGTATAATAAAGCGTATCATTTGAAATGAATGCTATATTCCATCAAAATAAAGGAAACAACATGAAAGGAGTTGTGTCTGTGATTCAATTTAATCATGTGTCAAAAGCGTATGAAGATGGCACAAAAGCAGTGGATTCACTACATTTAGAAATTAAAAAAGGAGAATTTTTTGTTCTCATTGGTCCGAGTGGTTGCGGGAAAACAACGACAATGAAGATGATTAACCGTTTAATTGAAACGACGGAAGGATCAATTTTAATCGATGGAAAAGATATTCAACAATATAACATAAACGAACTACGTTGGAATATAGGGTACGTGTTGCAGCAGATTGCGCTGTTTCCACATATGACAATTGCTGAAAATATTGCAGTTGTCCCTGAAATGAGAAAATGGACCAAAAAGGAAATAAAAGCACGTGTCGATGACTTGCTACAGATGGTTGGGCTCGATCCAGATGTATATCGTGATCGCATGCCAGATGAATTGTCGGGAGGGCAGAAACAACGTGTTGGTGTCGTACGGGCATTAGCCGCAAACCCGAAAATTGTACTTATGGACGAACCATTTAGTGCGTTAGATCCGTTAAGTAGGGAGCAGCTCCAGAAGGATATCGTACAACTGCAAAAAAAGATTCAAAAAACAATCGTGTTCGTAACGCACGATATGCAAGAGGCTTTATCACTTGGTGATCGTATTTGTGTAATGAAAGAAGGAAAAGTTGTTCAATTAGATACACCAGAAGGAATTATACATAACCCGAAAAATGAGTTTGTAGAGGAGTTCATTGGAAATCGTGGACGACCTTGGTATGAGGGGAAGAGTATAGAAGAGGTATTGCCGCTAGACGAGGGTATACGAGTTGAAGGGAATGCTTTATCTTTACATTCGTCATTACAAGAAGCACTAGTCCGCTTACAAACTGAAGAGTCAGTGCCGGTTGAAGAGCATGGTCAATATGTTGGAGCGTTAACAAGTCGTCATATTGTCAATTACATTGTTGAACAAATGAAGGAAAGAGGCTAAACAGTGACTGATTTTATTCAAACGTTCCAAGAACGAAAAGTAGAATTGCTAAGTGCATTAAGTGAGCATTTACAAATATCGCTTATTTCACTATTTTTTGCAGTAATTATTGCAGTGCCGCTCGGCATTATATTAACGAGAAAAGAACGAATGGCTGAATTTATTATAGGGACTTCTGCTGTTATGCAGACAGTGCCCTCACTTGCTTTACTTGGACTATTAATTCCGTTAGTAGGAATTGGAAAACTGCCAGCTATAATCGCATTAGTTGTGTATGCACTATTACCTATTTTACGAAATACATATACAGGAATACGGGAATTAGATGAATCACTTATAGAAGCGGCGAGAGCTATGGGGATGAATAGCTGGAAAAGATTATGGAAGGTAGAGCTTCCACTCGCATTGCCAATTATTATGGCTGGTATTCGTACAGCGATGGTATTAATTGTTGGAACGGCTACATTAGCTGCTTTAATAGGCGCTGGTGGGCTCGGTAAGCTCATATTATTAGGCATAGATCGAAATGACCATGCGCTTATCATTTTAGGGGCCGTACCAGCTGCGTTACTCGCTTTATTCTTTGATATAGTACTTCGCATACTTGAGAGCCCGAAACGCTCTTCTAAGCGCGTTATATTGACGATATGTATAGTTGTAGTAATGATAGCTGCTCCATTTCTTTGGAATACCGAAAAGAAAGACATAGTTATTGCTGGTAAACTTGGATCTGAACCAGAAATATTAATTCAAATGTACAAGCAACTTATTGAACAGGATACAGATTTACAAGTGGAATTAAAGCCAGGCCTTGGAAAAACAGCATTTGTATTCGAAGCGTTAAAATCAGGTGAAGTAGATATATACCCAGAATTTTCAGGTACAGCTTTATCTACTTTCGTGAAAGAAGAACCGAAAAGTACAAATCGTGATGAAGTATATGAACAAGCTCGTATTGGAATGGAAAAGAAATATAATATGGTTATGTTAAAGCCAATGGAGTATAACAATACATACGCACTAGCCATGCCGAAAAAAATAGCAGATCAAAATAACATAAATACAATTTCTGATTTAGGAAAAATTGCACAGGAAGCTAAAGTAGGATTTACATTAGAATTTGCTGATCGTGAAGATGGTTATAAAGGAATGCAAAAATTATATAACTATAAGTTTTCAAATGTTAAAACGATGGAACCGAAACTGCGCTATAGTGCAATACAATCGGGAGATGTTAACGTAATCGATGCATATTCAACAGATAGTGAATTGGAGCAATATGGGCTTAAAGTGCTAAAAGATGATAAAGGACTATTCCCGCCTTATCAAGGAGCACCATTATTAAGAAAAGAGACGTTACAGAAATATCCTGAACTCGAAAAAGTATTAAATAAATTATCTGGAAAGATTACAGATGAAGAAATGAGAAAAATGAATTATGAAGTAAATGTGAATGGGAAAAGTAGCAAAGAAGTCGCAAAACAATTTTTACAAAAAGAGAAGTTACTTCGTTAATTTTACAATAAATATACAATTTTATATGTATGAAATGACCGTTCATTACAAAATGAACGGTTTTTTTGTGCATACTTATACATTTTTTCAAAAAAGTATTCCATTTTTCTTCATTTTCTTTTAGAATAAGTAATGTTTTCCTGAAAAAATATAAGAGAAACGTCTATTAGAGAAAAAGGTGACTTTAATAGTTGAACGAACATAACACCTAGAATGACAGATGGGGTGGTACAAATAGAAAAGAAGTTAGGGTTTTTTCCGTTAATCGCATTAGTAGTTGGAACGATGGTTGGTGGCGGTGTTTTTAGTTTACCGCATGATTTAGCAGTAGGAGCAAATAGTGGTGCAACGATAATTGGTTGGTGTATTACAGCAATGGGAATGATTCCACTTGCGCTCGTATATCAAACGTTAGCAAGACAAAAACCGGAGCTTGAGGGCGGAATCTATAGTTATGCACGAGCTGGATTCGGTGAATATATTGGTTTTAACAGTGCTTGGGGATACTGGCTAGCAGGGATTTTAGGAAATGTTGCAACAATTATGTTACTGTTTAGTACATTAGGTTACTTCTTCCCAATTTTTAAAGGCGGAAATAATGTTGCGTCAATCGTAGGTGCATCACTTTTATTATGGACATTGCATTTTCTAATTTTATTTGGAATTCGTGAAGCCTCCATTATGAATGTTATCGCAACGATTGGGAAATTAGTTCCGATCTTATTATTTATTGTCGTGATGGTAACAGCGTTTCGCTGGGATACATTTACACATGACTTTTGGGGCGAAGGAACTATCTCAGTTTCCTCTGTACTAGGTCAAGTGAAAAATACAATGCTCGTAACCCTTTGGGTGTTCATTGGGGTTGAAGGAGCAGTTGTATTATCAGGAAGAGCTAAAAATAGTAGAGACGTTGGAAAAGCGACAGTATTTGGACTTATTTTAGTAATGTCTATTTATATTTTAATTTCTGTTCTGTCAATGGGAGCCATGACAAGAAAAGGACTTTCAGTATTAGAGACTCCTTCAATGGGACATGTATTAGAACATGTTGTTGGGCCATGGGGTGCAATGGCAATTAATATTGGATTAGTTGCGTCACTTGTAGGTACATTAATTGGCTGGTTTTTACTTGTTTCTGAAATTTCTCACGTAGCAGGAAAAGACGGCGTGTTTCCGAAAGTCTTTACGAAAACAAATAAGAAACAAACGCCGCATATGGCATTGTGGATTTCAAATATCGTTGCCCAAACTATATTTATAATCGTTTTGTTTTCACAATCGACATATCAAATTATGTATTTTATTGCGTCAACATCTATATTACTGCCGTACTTATTATCAGCGCTATTTCAATTGAAATTAGTCATCACGAAAGAGCTGAAAGTTGCGAGAGTAAAAAATGGATTGTTAGCATTAATTGCTTCCCTATACTCTGTATGGTTAATTTATGCAGCTGGTTTAAAGAATTTATTGCTTGTTTCAATCGTATATGGTATTGGGATTCTCGTGTATATGTTTGCAAGAAAAGAAAAAGGGAATCGTTGTTTTGCAGGCAAAGAGCGATATGTGATGTTGGCAATTGTTATTGCAGCTATTACATCACTTTATATGTTACTGACAGGAACTATAAAAATGTAAAAGTCCTTTTAATTTAAAGGGCTTTTTTCCTTGTCTAGAGAATATTTAATACATAAGATATTCAGGAGGGATGAAAATGGAAGAAAAAGAACAGTTGTCTAGAATTATGGATTTAGCTAGTGATTTAAGGAAAGTATTAGTACAAGAATCTTTTTTTAATCATCATCCTGAACTTCGAGGCGTGATTGAAAATTTAGCGAGTTCTGTAGAGAATTTGGCGAGTTTGCAGCAAAATAAAGATGAAAATGCCGAAGATCGATTACGGTACGTACTTGCTAAAATGAAAATCGCTCATAATGCCATTTTACAAGAAAAAAAAGCATTTCCTTCTCATTAATATACGTTTTAATTTTGAACCTGACGGATGACGTCAGGTTTTTTATCCTTTTCGGCAAGAAGACTCCATCTGATTTGTGTTACGGGTGAAACCCAACAATTCAGGTGGAGATGAATTGCCGTCAGAAGGTAGGCTGAACTCTTTTGTTTCGTTCATAACAATTTTTTAAAGAGCGAATATTTGTTTCTTTTGCGTCTTGCGATATAATTAGTCGTAGATAAGGAGACAATATATATGACAACGAAATTAGATAATAATAATCATTCAGTGTTCTTACTCTACTATCATTTAGTTTTGGTTATTAAATACCGTAAAAAAGTGATGAACGATGAAATTTCAGATTATCTGAAAGAGCACTTCATTCGGTTACTTGAGCCAAAAGGAATTACTGTAGAAGAATGGAATCACGATGAAGACCATGTTCACGTTTTGTTCCGTTCAGTTCCAAACATTGATTTGTCAAAAGCGATTAACAGTTACAAAAGTGTTAGTTCTCGTTTCGTGAAACGAGATTTTCCTAAGATAAAACATGATCTATGGAAAGAAATGTTTTGGTCTCGAAGTTATTGTCTTTTAACAACGGGCGGTGCACCTATAGGTTCTATCCGTAAGTACATTGAATCACAAGGAATGAAATGATTTTAATGAACCCCCTGAGAAAGGTGGTGAAAACAATGGGTAGAAAGAAAGCAGTGAAAGTATTACGTAAACAAAAGAAAAGAGAAAACATGCAACGCTTCACTCAGAAACAGAATATCGGACGAGCTTGCCTTACTGCGAAAGAATTTCGTTTACTGCAACGCATGTCACATAGTTCAAAAGCGTTGCGAAATGTTGGATTGTACACGATTAAACAAAGTTATCTGAATAATAACAAGATGGCTACTGTAAAAGAAGTGGACACTGCCATGCAAGCCGATATGAACTACTCGGGCGTCCAATCAAACTCTGTTCAAGCGATTCGTAGAGCCTTATTTACAGAAGTAAAAAGCTTTTTTAAAGCATCAT
>NZ_JBFUIV010000034.1:0-23151 GCF_056401715.1 Bacillus sp. P4_E1 | reverse complement strand
ATTCAGGACCGTACTGATGAACCCAACGCATAATCGTTGTATGAGAAATGGATAAGCCCCGTTCCTCCATCATTTCCACTAAATCACGAAAACTGAGGTTGTACCGTAGGTACCATCTTACCGTTAACAAAATAATATCAGGCTGATAATGTTTCCATTTGAATAAATTTTCCTTTTCCATACCAATCACGCACCTTCTTTAGATTAGTAGTATCAGTATGTCCAAGATTTGTAGATTTATTGCAATTGTCCTGAAGTTTTTGCACCAGAACCCACGCTAATAAGCTGTCCATATGGACAGCTTATTTACATAATTATCGTTATCAGTAATAAAAGAGGATCTTTGATACAGAAGATCCTTTTTTATTTTTCAATACGCAGAGGTCTTATTTTGTTTTACAAAACGAAGAAACGATTTAACAAAATGGTGGGATACTCTGTGGATGATGAAATACATTTTCGGGATCATATTTTGTTTTTACTTTTTGAAGTCTTTTAAAGTTTGATCTCCAATAGGCGTTTCCAAAATGTTTGATACTTTCGTCTGGAACGTTAACATATGAACCAACTGTATATGGTTTTAACAGCTTACGCACCTTTTCGACTGATGCAAGACTACTAGCTTCTTCTGATGGATCAACCCAAGTAGCATTCCATTCCGTGTAAAACAGTGGAGTGCGCCAATAGAAGGCTGTTTCGTCTTTCGGTACGTTTCTAATGGCACCTCCCCAATTTTGAAAATAGAATTCGGATTCTGTTCCTGGTGCTTTTTCTAAAAATTGTTTCATGACCGCAATTGGTTTTTCCGTCCAAAGGTTGTTACTCCAAGATGAAGAGAATTTAAAATTTTGATCTGCAAAGGGTGGTTCCGGAGGATCGAGGAAATCGATACACTCTGGATATGAAAGTGTTTTTATAACTATTTCTGTTGGTGTACCAGCACATAGTAAAGGTGCTAAAATTTGTTTCAACTCAGAAGTGGAACCCAAGAAAAGTCCAGTTGCATGACACAGTCCATTTACTTTGCTGAGAATCTCAAGTATGCACCCTAATCGTTCGTCTACAAACGGCATCAAATTTTGCCAAGCTTTAAATACCGTTTCCAATTGCTCCCATGGCCAAACAATATTAAAGACCGTCGCGGTTTTGGGGGCGGGATGAACTTTAAACGTGTATTCGGTATTATATCCAAAGGTACCGCCACCGCCGCCTCTAGAGGCCCAAAATAAGTCCTCATTGTGAGATGAATTTGCGCGATGAATTTTTCCTTTTGCATCCACCATCTCTAGTTCGAGGAGGTTATCGGATATTAAACCAATTGACCGTGAGAGTACTCCAAATCCGCCGCCAGTTGTAATTCCACCAATCCCAACGGTTGGACTATCTCCAAACACCGCCATGAAACCTTCTTGGGCTAATTTTTTTACAAGAGGGCCCACGCGAATTCCCGGTTGAACGGTAGCAATTCCTTTTTTCTTATCTAAGTGAACTTTATTCATATCGCTCGTATCAATAACAAGTCCACCCTTTACAACGGAGAACTCCTTATCTAGAGCATGGCGGCCACTTCTGACACGCAGTGGTACACAATTCTTACGAGCCCATTTAATGGCATTACTTACATCGCATGCATTTTGCGCAAAAACAAAGACAAGAGGAAAGACATTAACATAAGGGTTCCAATTCTTAATTGCTTCTTTATAGCCGGGGTCCCCTTTGAAGATTACTCGTCCTGTTAACTTTGTTGATCCCATATATTCAACTCCTAATAAATATTTTTGTAGATTATATATTGTATGTAGTATTCAGCTTGCGGAGTGGACAAATCGTATCCTAAAAGATGATTGGTTTTCCTAATGAAAGGGGGGGGATTGGTATATTAGGTTATTCAAAAAGGTACCTATTGTTCAGGTTTATTTAAAAACTTTAGGTATGACTGGTGGAATATGTAGCGATGAATCATAGAATGTGTTTTATTGTATGCGATATACAATATCAGTTAACATAACGCATTATTATCGGTAGCAAAGAAAAAGGGGAATCCTTACTCTCAGAAGGAATCCCCTTTTTTATTTTCTATAACGTTATTCATCTTTTTATACATTCCTATCCTGGCAGGGGTTTTAGGGTTCTCGTTTGTTACTGGATTAGCCGAAAAACTGTATAAAATCTTGCATACTCTTAACGTGGTTTTTTTCCAAAATGCTGGCGGTATCCCATGCCCATCAATTTAAGAATTTTATAACACCGCAGAACGAGAGAATGTACATTTTTACATGAAGATGCACATTCTCTCGTTTTGGAGATATTTATATTTCTTAGCTTGATAGCCATATGTGTACTACCACGAATAGAACGATACCTTTTATATATTTTCTTTCGTAATATTAACCCCATATTCCCTATAAAAATCTAAAATTGCAGATGCATTCACACCCAAATCTAATAAATTTTCCGGAAAGTAAATTTTAGAATCTGGAACCACAATATCAGATGGTTGTAAAATGTTCTCTGCTTGGACAGCTGCTCCTAAAGCAGTAAGGTGTGTCTGTCCTAACGGATCTGATATGTTCACACATCGTCTATGCAATACACCAGTTGCATCATAACCTTTAAGGTGAATAACTATGTTATGTGCACTTCCCCTTCCGGGTTTATAGAGAATATTTTTCCGAAAATTGGTAAATTTTTCTCCGCTAATCATTTTCCAAATCCCTGTATTCACCAGAGAAACCAGTCCATATGTAGATATTTTACTATCAAAAGCAATACGAAAGTTAGCCGAAACAGCATGAATTGATTCTGGCAGGGTTACGTGATCAGGTGTATCCAAACGATAACATTTGGTTATATAACCGTTGGGAAAGCGGATTTTGATTGGATTAGTCATTGGATAAGCTTGTTGCATTCCCTCTCGAGCTTTGACTTCAAACGGAATAGTTAACCGGTCCATATATGCTGTTGAATTTGGTCCTGCTTTGTCTTGAAGAGAATATAGTGCGTTGATATCAACCGTAACCTCTTGAAGATCTTTTGAATAAATTTTAGAAAAAAGGGCTGCAGTCCCCCCCATCCACCCTGAAGCTAATACAACAGGGGATTGGACCTCAATATTTTTTAATCGTTCAATAGAACTCTTAAATCGTTCAGTCCAACGAGTAATGTCAACCAATGGAATTTTTTTTCGAACTGCAGATAGAAGTAGTCTATCTTGAGGGTCATTAACCGCATTAACAACTAATGTGAAATTATCATCCAAATTTCTTAAAGGATCATCTGTTGTGTTGTCTACCTTGACTATTTTTACTCTCTCTGATTCAAAAGGTAACGCTTTCCCTAAGGTTCTTCCTCCTAATCTAATTTCCAAATCAGGATGTCGATCATGTAAAATTCGAGCAATTTGACTACCAACAACTCCATACCCACCAACAATTAATACTGTTTTCTTATTCATCTGAAACCTCCATTTAAATTAGTGTGAGATTATAAGTTTAAATGATTAAAAACTTAAACTTTTCAACATAATATTGCTAAAAAAAGGGACAAAAGGTGTCCCTAAACTATAAATGAGTACCTAATTCTTACATTCATCTTCAACTAAAGAAACAAGTTCTTTTAAAAGATTTATTGTTTCATTAAATTCAAGACAATAATACATTTCAGTGCCTTTTTTCTGAACTTGAAGTAACCCAGATTGTTTCAATATTTTCAAATGATGAGATACAGTAGGTCTTGACATGGGAATATGCTCCGCAATTTGCGTCACATTCAAGCTATCTTTATCAATTAAAAGTGATACAATTTGCTGACGAGTTGGATCTCCCAACCCTTGAAAACATGGTCTTAAATTTTCTAAAATATGCATTACTTTATCATTACAGTTCATTTCGCTAACATTACCTTCCGTTTAAGAATTTAATCAGTTAAACGTATTATAAATTACATTACTATCTAATGCAATAAAGAAGTTGCACCAACTTTAAGTATAAATATAGAAAGTTTCATAAACAGCCACTTTTGATTTTCCAGATTTGTAAGAATATCGGTTCTTTTTTCTGTAACAATTGCAAAATAATTCCAGCTACAACCAGGACAAACCCACGAAATTCACGAAGCCTATATCGAATTGTATCAAAAGCTTCCAACTCAAGTGATCCTGCTTCGCCTGTTTATCCTCCTACAGAAAAACGGGCGAAAGTTTCACTGTTATGAGAAAAAGACATTCTTTAATATTTTAGATGTTGTCTATAATTGTACTGTGTGTCACAAAAAAACAGCATAACAATAAATAAAATGACCTAACTTCTCATAAGTGACTGTTATAGTGATATAAAATTTTCGTTATGGGGGTAATTTAAAACATTAACTTGATAGCGATGTGGCGGTACCCCTACATGAAAATAAGTAAAAAAGTGGAGAATTATTTGTCTAAATATATAGAATTTTTAACAAAAATTCATAATTATGTTATATAATGATGTTAACAAACCATATTTTAGGCATTACCCCCGATTGTGTAGAATAAATGATTTTTTGATGAGCTAAAGTATTTGGCTAATAGAACTTGTAGCGGGGCCTGCTACAAGTTCTTTTATTTTTTCAGTAAAGGAAAATAAGAAAAAAGGAGTGAATACTAGTATGACAAGAAATTTAAAGAAAGCAGCACTTAATTCGTTAGATGGTAAATGGGGGGGAGGTATAGGAGGATCAGCGTTAAACTATTTTGTACCTACTCTTAGTGCATCAGCAATCGCGACATTCATGTATTTAATAGTTGGCCTGTTTATTGGGTTAATTGGTTTGGATGTAATCTTTGTTTATTCAATTAGTGGGCAACCCCAAGTAGACCCTACTGCACTAGTTTTACTTATTCTAAGTTATATTTTTTTAGGACTTATTTGTTTCTTAATTTACAGTTCCATACAAGGCATCTTTAATTATGGATATTCTGCTTTCACCTTACATTTAGGGAAAAATGAAGACGCTAAAGTGGACGATGTATTTCTAGGGTTTAAGAAAAGCAATTTGTTTAGATCAATAAAATTGGGACTGTTGCAAGCTATTTTTCTTTTTTTATGGAGTCTCTTATTAATTGTTCCAGGTATTATTAAATATTTTTCTTATTCCATGTCGTATTACATATTAGTAGAGAATCCTGATTATACAGCAAGTGAAGCATTGAGGGAAAGTAAAAGAATAATGAAAGGACAAAAGCTAAAGTTATTTGTTCTTTGGTTATCATTTATTGGTTGGTTTTTATTAGCCGTATTTATAGGAATGTTTACATTTAATCTATCATTTATTTTCATTTCTCCTTATTACAACACAACTGTCTCACATTTTTACTTAGATTTAATTAAAAAACAGGATGCTGGAGAAGCGAAGGTAAGTATATAAATAGGAAGAAAGTATGTATAAGGTGAAATATATACTTTCTTGATAGTGGATATGCGATTAAGCATATCCACTTTTTAATATTATATTAAAAGACTTAAGCTGCTGGATATATCATGTTTATTATGATTTGAGCAAGGATACCGCAAACGTGTTGCAAGTTAGAGTGAATAGGGTAAGGATATCACAAACGTGTTGCAAGTTGGATAAATTAGGGGTAGCACCACATGCCCATCAAGCTAAGATTTTGAAGTACCCCCATAACGAAAATTTTATGCATCGTTGACTACTGATAATGATAGGTTATGTAAACTTAACATGAATACCTTATGCAATCAAAATACCTTTCATCATCTATATTCTTGATGTGTTACAATCTGGATAAAAGGTAGAGGGAGATAGACAATGGAAGAAATCATTAAAGAGATTGTTTCGCCAAGCAAAAGATACAAAGTCCAAGTTATCAAACGAAATGATGGTTTTTTCAGTACAGAAGTTTTTGCGTGGTTTGAGGATTACGGATATGAGTATTGGGCTCCAATTAAACAGGGGTTATCGTTAATTGATACAGAAAAACATGCCATAGCCATAGCAATGGAAGACTTAAAAGTGTATTCAGGTGAGAATGATTAGTGGGTGTGGACTACACTCCTCTCCGAACAGAGGAGCGGGTTGTTGTATTTAAATAAAAGGTTTATAGGAACTAAATTTTTAGAAAGAAGGAATTACAAATAATTAAGATATGCTCTAATTGTGGATCTAAAGAGATTGGACAAGGTTCATTAGATGCACAGGCATGTTTAAGACCGATTAATACAGGTAAACACTCTGGTCAGTTTTCAAGAGTTATTGCTGATGTTTGTACAGAGGGCGGTACCATTTTATCTATGAAAGTAGAACACTCAGAGTATTTTAAAACGAATAGATAACAACTTTAGCTAACGCCAATTATGTGAATAAAAAGTCCCTTCAGATTAATCTGAAGGGACTTTTTATAGATTTTTAAATATATAGACTACTGATAAGTGTTGTTATGTTAATTAACACCACTCCTTATTTTATAATGTGAAGTTTGCAATGAAATAGCCAAATTCATAACCTATTTTTACTACTCCGGACCCTAATATTATATATAGAGAACATTTAATAAATGGATTTTCTTTTAAGAAGTTTTGTAGATTATTCAAGTTGAATCCTCCATGTTAATTTTATTAGCTTGATAGCGATACCCCAAATAGACTTAAATCTATTTTATCTTTATATTTAGTTTTTAATTTGTTTCATTAATGCTTTAGCTGCTACAAGTAACATGAAACTGTTGAGGACTAAACCTCCTAAATTTACATAAAAGAGATTTGATTTTGTAAAATTGTATATACCGGTTAATACAAAACCGGAAAAGATAAATGAGGCTATTATAAGGGATACTGTTTTTTGCTTATTTGAGTATGAATTCATTTTTACTCCTCCTTAAGATTACTTATTTAATTTATGAGGTGATAATTGAAAAAAAACTAATGCGTTAATTTTTTCTATATAATGGATACCAGTAATTATATAGAAAAAAATCAATATATTCAATCGTACTTATATAATAGTAAATGGAGGACTAAGATATTTTGGTTTTTTACTTGTAGGGGTACCGCCCCATCGCTATCAAGCTAATAAAAAGAAATACCCTCAATTAGAGTAATAGTATCAGTATGTCCAAGTTTTAGAGATTACTTGCAATTATCTTGAAGTTTTCGCACTAGAACCCATTTGTGCACACTGTAGTGCTTTAAAGATAGAACATCTAAATTTCCTTATATAGATAATTAATGCTTAGAAGAGAATCAAGTATAAATTGAGCGATTTAAAAAAGCGTAGAAAATTAAATTCTACGCTTTTTCTAAATTTGTTATATAAAATTTTACAGCTTGCAATAAGAATTCTTCCTGTCCCATACCAGCATCCGCGGCCATTTGAACTACTTTTTGTTTAAATTCATGATCCGCATGAAAAGTTAATGGCTCTACATTACTTTTAAAATAAATCCCTTCTACATGTGGAAGTATCGTGCCGGATTTCATATGAGAATGTAAGTATTTAATCTCTTCTTGAAATTGCAATGGATCAACTTGTAATACGAAAGGTTTAATTTCTAATTTAATAGTATCAGATGAAATACTCAATCGCATATTTGTGACACCTAGCTCTTTATAAAATAAATTTATTAGATTATAAATGATGGAATTAAATAGCTGAGGTTTTTTTAATGAAAAAGATAAATACCCTCGTTTTGTAATTACAGCTTGTTTATGGAAAGGTTCAAAGGAGTAATCATGTTCCTTATAAGTGGATAGAGGGAAAATTTCTTCGTCTTCTGTAAGAATCTTGCCGTCTGCTCCATTGATCTCTATTACTCTAGCTGTTTTTCCGGTATGTTGATGTGTTAATAATTGATATAAATATATATCTTCTTCTTGAATCTTAGTAATGAATGTTTTTCGCTCTTTTGATGTAGTTTTTTCATAAGTAAGTTGAAAAGTTTCAAGGTCATCTTTATCAATGATATATACTTCTTTTCCACGTTTTTCAATCTTTGAAGCAGGTAATTTACCAGATTTGATATATGTAAAAACTGTAGATGTTGCTACATTGAGAATTTCAGCTGCTTCTTTTGTGCTATAACCCTCAACCTCTTCAATATTTTTTATACGTTCAATATCCTCTAAATAGAAAATCTTACTACCGAATTGCTTCCAATTATCTTTATATACACATTCTATTAATCCATCTTTTTCTTTTTGTAAAATTGTTTGTACCGTTACTCCTAATAAGCCGGCTGCCTCTTTTGTCGTTACAGTAGGTTTTGTAATGAACAATAAATCTTGTGTCATGTAAGGACACCTCCATAACTATTGTTTGCTAGTATTTTAGATATGTATATATCATATCAGAATATGAGTTAAATTTAAAATAAGAAATAGAATTTATTAAAGTTCTTATACATTTTTATAGTTTAAAAATATTTGTAGTTTATTTTATATTTTAATGGGTTTTTATAGTTAATTTAATTATAAAAGCAATTTTAATATAAAGTAGTTAATCGTTAAACGATATCTATTTACTAATAATTTATAAAAAAATATAAGTATAGTTTAATGGAGAAGAATATAGTATTCTTACAGAAAGAATATGATTTTTCATTTGTATAATTGATAGAAGTGAAATAAAATGATAAGTATAGCTAATAAAAAGAATTGTATTCATAATCTTCAATAGGAGAGGTGAATTTGAAGTATGGATAATGAAAGTGGAAGAGAAAACTTACCTATTATAAATAATCAAAGTGAATATATAGATACATATGTAGAGAATATAAGAGATATCGTTCCATTCCTGCATAACAATCGTTATGTAGATAAAGTGCAAGAGAAGATGGAGGTTGCAGAAAAAGAGGGGAAGAGTAAATATACGTATTTAAGTGACATGGAAGTCATTTATCATTTCGTACATTTACAAAAAGATATGGATGAGAAGAAGAATAGAAAAGAGGATACGAAAAAGAGTTATGTGTCTGAAATTTTGTCATTTTGTCAGTGCATGGTGCAGCATGCAGAAGAGTTTGAATTAAATGGGGAAGAGGTACAGCAAAATACTTCTTTATTAAAAACATTACAACCTTGGCATATTCGTAAATATAACTCCTGGTTGAAACAAGTAGAGAACGGTAGGAATGGGGACACATATGCAGTTGCAACACTTGCCAAGAAAACAGTGCTCATTCGTTCTTTTTTAAAACACCTTCATGTATTTGCTTATATCGAAAAACCCCTTCATGAAGAACTGCAGCGCGCAAATGTAAATGAACAGGATCGGCCAAATCGGGACCTATCTTATGATGAAGTTATGAAAATCTTAGGGTTTTATAAAGAAAGAGGGCATTTAGTAAACTATACCATTTTACTAGCTCTGGCAAGTACCGGTGCAAGAATTCAAGAAATATGCACAACAAGAGTCAAAGATTTACACTATGACGGAAAGTACTGGTTAAAAGTCACAGGCAAAGGGGATAAAGTGCGTGAACTTTTCATTTCGGAACATTTGTATCAGTGTATTTGTGAAATGAGACGAAGAAGAGGGTTCCAAACTGTATTGGATCGAGGAGATGAAAGTCCTTTATTTGTAAATCAAAGAGGGAACTTTTATAATTCAAAAACGTTATCGAATCAGGTAACAGATATGATAAAAAAAACAAATTTAGAGTTTCTGCAGTATCGTGAGAATCCAGTAACGGCGCATACATTCCGTCATGCATTTGCAATCATGGCAGTTGAACAAGGAAATGCTGATTTGTATCATTTAATGCAAACGCTGGGGCATGAAAACATTCAAACGACAAAGATTTATTTAGAAAAGCACATGAAACGAAAGAATAATGTGGGTACCTCATTTGCAGATCTGTTAGTGTGAATTTACATAATTAGATAAGGTTTTATTCGTGCTGAAAATAAATAAATAGGCTGATGATAATGCAATGATATTTAAATTTCACCTGTAATTAAATGTATTTGAGTAGATAAGTTTAGAGATGGTTAGTGATTTAGGGGGACACTTGGCTTAGATATCAGCACGTGAAAATAATTCTGTAGGTGGAGAAATTACAAAACGCTTAATTCGAATGGCTGAAGAACAATTATCTGGTCAATATAGATTACACTAAGTTAAAGAGGTAATAAAAAAGCATTACATAAAAACGGGTTATTTTTACCTTTTGTTTACATTAAATTCAAAAAAATAATCATGAATCCAAAAATCGACCTCTCAGATTCCTTTATAATCTTTTTGATTGGTTAAGGTAATACCATAGATATTGATTGAAAATGAATCCCATACGAGAGGTAAGAGGATGGTTAAACGTTTAATTGTTTTCGTTCATAATTTTAAGTGCATTATACATAAGCCAATTTTATATAATACAATTTCATTTATAGGTAATTTGATTATTAATAAAAAATGAAGTTGAAAATTTAAATGTTCATAAATTTACAAAAATAAAGTGGCATATAAAGAATGCCTAATACAAAATGGATTTAAAGCAATAATTCCTAAGTGACATTTCTTTTGTTATAGAATAAACAAATCCAGGTATTGCAGTAACTACTGTTTTGAGGTCAATTTACTGTGCACTAAGTGTCTAATGTCTACTTTTACTTTGGCTTTATATTGCAGCACCTCTTAATTAGAGGTGCTGTTTTTTGTTAATTAACAATCATTGTACTCAGAAAATTAATAATATGTTATGCGATGCGGTAATAAAGCTAGGTAGCATAGAGACTGTTAATACAAAGATTAACAACATATTAAAAATCTTTTAAATATGTCTTGTCTCCTTTGCTATTTCTATAAATTTTGAAATCTATTCATTTCTTCCTCTTTTGCGGAAAAATAAAACTAATGTTGCGACCATTAATATAGTGCCAATTAGATAAAAATAGTTGGCACTATACCGCCAGTATTCTGAATATTCCATTCGTTTTTTTGTGTTTTCTACTTTTATGTTTTGTAATGATGATAAGAACTCTACCTCAAATGGATCTCTAAATAACACATATCCATTTGGTGCTTGAATTTCTTCCGCTGTGTATTTTCCGAATCATAGTGGTTCAGAAGTAGCCTTACCATTTTCATCTGTTGTTAATTTCTCAACCTCTTTACCATCTTTTTCTGAAATTTGGAACACAGCATTTTTACATTTGAATCAGCAGCATCCACTTTTTCAATCTTATTTTGTTCAAGTGATTGAATTGAAATTTTGGCTGTTGGTTCTTGCAGTGGTACAGTATCTCCTGTGACTCTCGCTGTATTTTGAATCTCTTTTCCAGCTTGGCCCTCGCATAGAATACCACTGTATGCCACTCTGCATTTGTATTTTGTAGGTTCTTCACTGTTTTCTCGTATTCTATAATTGGATCTTGTAGAATCAAGAAACTACCTTCGCTCATTTCAGTGTCGTTTAGAAAATTACAAGAAAAAGATCTATTTCTTTCCACTCAGATAAAGTGTCTTTTACCTTTTTTCTATCTGCTTCGATATTTAGATGTTAATTACAAATAAATAATATAGGATTTTCATAAAAAAAATATAGTAATATTTTGTCGTGAATTGTACTATTTTGATATTTTATAGTATTATTTGTCGTGAGTTATACCTGACGGAAAATAATTTATGAATCTACAAAGGGATAATATGAAAATTTATCATTTAATCTAATTAAAAGGAGAATTTAATGAATAATTCCATCGATATACAACACTTGTGTGATCTCGCACATAAAGCCTTTAATGTACCTGTTCACATTTTATCTACAGACAAAAAAATCTTATATCATTCTACTTCTGATGATGTTTGTAGTCCTTTTTATTCCTCTAAAGATGAACATCTTAGTGACATTTATCAAGAAAATGATCCCAATAACTTGCCACTTTTCAGATGTAACAGTTATCTTGAAAATTTCGTCCTAATTCATATAGCAAATCATGATTATATAAAAGGGACTATTATAATCGGTCCCACTATACATCCAAAGGGCTCAGATGATATAACCTTTCAACTTCGGAAAGAATTTAACTTAAATAATAATATTCAAGAAAGACTAGCCTATTATCAGTGCCTACCTGAGATAAAAAAAACTACTTTAATTGATATGGGAGTTTTATTACATTACATGATTTTCAATGAAAAGTTAGATGTAGATATTGTTTTAGAAAAAAATAAAGTGCTAGAGGAAGTTCCCTATAAAATTGTGAAACCTGATCTATATATTTTAAAACGCCAACAAAATAAACCTAAAACTCACAACATGGCATTAGTACATAATTATTTTTCAGCAATCAAAGAAGGAGATAAAAAGAAGTTATTGCAATATATGTATGCAGTTTCGCAAGAAGATGTTGAATTAATTTTAACAGCGGATCCACTCAGAAACCAAAAAAATCATGGGATTATTGCGATTACTTTAGCTACTCGATATGCGATAGAAGGTAACCTCCCACCAGACATTGCTTTTGCTCTTAGTATTTTGTATATCCAAACCATGGAACAATTAGATAATGTGGACTCTGTAAGGCGATTGTCAGGAGACGCTTTACGTACTTTTGCAGATCGGGTCAAAGAATTCAATGCGCAAAAGTTTTCAAATGCTGTTACTACATGCATGAATCATATTAATAAAAATGTTTACGATGGAATATCCCTCAATGAACTCGCTAATCATTTGGATATTACCCCTACTTATTTATCTAAATTATTTAAAAAAGAAGTGGGGATTCCTTTAAGTGATTATATTCAAAGGGTACGAGTGGAAGAAGCAAAAAAATTATTAACACTCACTACATATCCATTATCAGATATTTGTGCTTGGCTTAATTTTAACGACCAAAGTTATTTTACAAGGGTTTTCAAAAAATCAACTAACATGACTCCTAGACAGTATCGTGAAAAATATACTGTAATATAAGCTTGGTATCTGTTTCTGGTGCAAAAACTTTACTATACGTGTAAGTAATCTCTAAAACTTGGACAGAATGATCCTAGTACTCTAGAAAGGGTACGTGATTGATCTGGAAAAGGAATGTGTATTCAAATAGATACATTATCAGCCTGATATTATTTTGTTAACGGTACGACATCAGTTGTCGTGATTTGGGAGAATGATGGAGAAACAGGGTTTATCCATTTCTCATACAACGAATATGCGTTGAGATCATCAGTATGATTCTGAATTGGACAAATGAATCTGATTTCACCTCAAACCAATGGCTCTTGAAGAGTCCATGAAATATATATCAAAGTAAAAGGGGAATGAATATCTTTATATCGTGGTTTTGATTCGAAAGGGAACACAATTGATTTTTTTCTAAGCAAAACAAGAAACCAGAAGGCTGCAAAGCGCTTTTCAAGAAAGCTTTGCGGCCTTTTCATGTTTCAAAACTTCTTGTTATAACGGATCGATAAGAATCCATTTTATTATCTTCATGTTAAGTATTGAGGTGGTTGGAATGAATTGTATTTCAGGGGTCTTTTATAACCATATAAAGATTTTTTGAATAATATGGTAAATTAAAGAGCGTGATAAATTAAGTATTTGCTAATAGTAATATTGGGGATTATTCCATAAAACTTAATAATATAACATAAATTACTTGATATATCTACATTTTATGCAATTATGCATACCTAAATAACGGTAAAAAAGTATAAGTAATACCATTAAATTATTCTATAATTATTTTTCTAAAATAAACACTACTCCCCTCTAACTTAATATAGTTATTTTTAATTAGATATATTAAGTTATAATCATTATAATTACTACAATAGAATACATCATTAATTTTATTGTAGTATAATATCCTCTCAATCATATTAAGTATGTAACAATAAAATTATCGAATACATAAGATAAAATTCTACTATTTACGACAAAATTTTACTATATACGCATCGGAAATTTAATGTTTTAATAAATAGCATAACTGGTACGACCACTAAGAAAGGAGCAAATTACACTAAATAGGAGTGTAGTAAAGTTGCAAGTAACATTATGTTGAGATTAAAAATCTTAATATTCAGTTAATCACAAAGGGTTTAGACTCTCAAAAATTATCACATTTGTAAAAAAAGTGTTTTAAGTTTCTACATAGCAAAAGTGATTTTATTTCGCAATAAAAGTATAAGCAATGTACAGTATAATATCATTTTTCTAATCCTGTAGGAATTTTACCGACAAACACCAATTAATAGGAGGAATTACCATGAAAAAAACGTTAGTCGCAGGGTTATTAGTTACAGCAGTATCGACAAGTTGCTTCTTACCTGTAAATACTTTTGCAGAAAGTAAAACAACTTATTCACAACTAACAAGTAGTCAAAATCAAGTTGCTATGAATAGATTATCAGATTCGATTAAGACATTAGGATCACAGACGCCATTAATTCAAGGATATGGGCTAATCATATTAAAGCAACCGAACCTTGAAGTAACTGCTATACCTGGAATAACAACTGATCAAGGTACTGCAAGAAACCATGTTCAAGACTGGCTGGATACATATAATCCAAAACTATTCAATGTAAATCAAGACATGCAGGATTTTGGGACAAGATTTACAAATTATTATGATATATTGGTTGAACTAGCTGAAAAAATGAATGACGATTCGCAAGCAAAAGAAGACTTTGTAAGTACTTTTAATGCACTTCAAGATCAAATGCAAGCAATTCAGTATGATATGAAAGGAGATTCAGTAGACTTAAACAATTATAAAAATGAATTGGTTGAAGATAGTAAGAGTTTTTCTAGTAAAGTTAGCAGAGCGATTGAAGGTTATAAGAGTTCAGGCGGAGAAATTGAAAAATCAAGAACGGAAATTAGACAACTTGAGGAAAACATTCAAGATGATTATACAAAACTTCTAGCTCTACCAAAAGAAAATGTAAAAGGTTCTATAAATATTGGAAAGTCGGTTATTGATATTTGGATAGACGCAGGTAAGGATCATACTTTAGACACGTCTAACTTGGAAGTGATTTATAACCAAGTTGGACAAGTCCAAAATGATGAAGTAACAAAACTGAATAATGATGCTCGTCAGAAGCAACAACAAAAAATTCTATTGCTACAAAAATTATCAAAAATTGAAGTGCAAGCAACTCAAATGACACTTATTGATCTACAGTTAAATAACTTTACAAGAGTAGTTAAAAAGCAAATTGAGAGTTTTGACAAGCTAGTAAGTAGTTGGGACATCTTTAATGACACAATGATTCAAATGAAGAGAAGTCTTAGTACTGATGCGAAAATAGATTCTAATGCATTACAAGCACAATTAAAAGAACTCAAAACGTTTACGGATGAATTGAATAAACAAACAACGGAATATGAAAATAGTGTTACAAACATAAAAGTAACAGAGGCAAAATAGTAGAATGAAGAAAAAATCTCAATAATATAATATAAGGAGATATAAAAATTATGAAAAAACCTTATAAAGTAATGGCTTTATCTACATTAATTGCAACAATCGCAGCGGGTAGCATTACGCCATCATATGCCTCGGCAGCGGAAAATACAACAAAACCAGCACCTATTTATGCAGATGCAGAAAATAACTACCCTGAGTATTCACTTGGACCAGAAGGGCTTAAAGATGCGCTAGAGAAAACTGGATCCAATATGTTGGTAATGGACCTGTATGCTTTAACTATTGTTAAACAAGCAAATGTTAATTTTGATGGTTTAACTGTAATTAACAATGATTTACAAAAAAGCATTAAGGACAACCACGATGCTTCTAAAACAAATGCAAAACAATGGTTAGATGGTTTGAAACCGCAAATAATCCAGACGAATCAAAATATTATCAATTATAATACACAATTTCAAAATTATTATGATGTTTTGGTAGAAGCTGCAAATAATAATGACAAAGAAACGCTAAAAGCTGTGCTTACAAGTTTAGATGAAAGTATTTCAGAGAATAAAGGTGCAGTGGACAGGTTAGTGCAAGATTTGAAAGTCTTTCGCGGCAAATTAGAACTGGATACACAAAATTTAAAAACTGATACTAACAAAATCACAGATATTTTATCTGGTCAAGACGCTGGAATTCCATTGATGCAGAAACAAATCGAAGCAAATCAAACATTAATTGATGAGAATAATAAAGTTTATATTGCATCGTCGGTTGCAACTGCTCTCGGTGCATACTTAACTRCTACAATTATCTTTGCGCCTATTGGTGCAGGTGCATTAGGCGGCGGGATATACGGAGTTACTACATCGCAGCAGCAGATAAAGACAGCACAAGATGAGATTATAAACCTATCAAAAAACATTTCAACTGCGCAACAACAGGTAGGTAAGTTAACGCTCTTGAAAAATAATACTAATAATTTAACAGCAACAATTGATGCAGCTATTACTGCTCTTGAAAATGTAAAGAATCAGTGGCAGACAATGGGGGCAAAATATAAATCATTGAATGACAATGTTGACAGAATTAACCCAGACAAGCTTACTTTATTAAAAGCAGATCTGAATATAGCTAAACGTAGCTGGGAACAGGTTAACAAGTATGCTGAAAACATTCAAAATAATGAGATTAAATTCGTAGAAGAGAAAAAATAGTATTACTTCAAGAAATTTCCGAAGTAATGAAAAATATAATATACTGATTTTCCCTTTTGAAGAACACATAATATGAGTCTCCTGTTCAAGTTTGAGCAGGAGATTTCCTATATAGTTATGAAACTTGATAAAGATTATAAAATAAGAAAGTATGAAAACCTCTATTTTAATATGTTATTTTATTTGCAATAATCGTAATTCATTTGAAGTAAAGAATAGAAGCTTATGGATTTAATAAAATACGTGATATATTTGAGAGAATAGGTGAAAAAGGTGAATAAAAAATTGTATAAGAAATTTATTTTATCAACGATCATTACTGGAATAGCAGCGAGTAATGTAATCCCACTTCATACTTTTGCAGCAGAACAAACTGTGCAAAATAGTGTGTCCCAACAGCAAGAAGATAGTAAGAGCTATTCTCTTGGTCCTGATAAATATAAAGAAGTAATGGAGAAAATGGGTGCAAGTATCCTTACAATTGATTCATATGCTCTAACAATCATTAATCAACAACTGACAGATTTAAGTAAAATAAGTTCTATAAATGGTGATTTACAAGCAAACATGATTCAGCATCAAAATGATGCGCAAACGAATGCAATATATTGGTTTGATGATCTAAAGCCTCATATGATGAAAACGAATCAGAATATTGTAAGTTATAATGATACCTTTCAAGCGAGTTATAATCAATTACTAGCTGCTTTGGATCAAAAAGATACAGTGACATTTAAAAATGAACTGGAGAAATTATATAATAATATTTTGAAAGATAGTCAAGAAGTGGATGGACTACTAGAAAAGTTGAAAACATTCCGAAATAAAATGGCCGAAGATACAAGAAGTTTTAAAGCTGATTCAAATCAATTGATCTCTATTTTAGAAAGTACGAACGCCGGTATTCCACTTCTACAACAACAAATCAATAATTATAATAATACAATTAAAGAAAACTATGATAAACGTGGTGGCTATATAGCTTTATCTGTATTTATGCCCCCAGTTGGTATACCATTGATTGTCACTGCTGACAAGAATATCGCATCTGCACAGCAAGAAATAGAACAATTGAAGTCCAGAATTTCTGGAGCAGAGGCAGAATTAGTTATTTTGACAGATGCCAAAAATAAAACGGAACATATGACTGCAACAATTGATACAGCTATTGATGCGCTACAAAATATATCGAATCAGTGGCATACAATAGGATCAAAATATAACTCATTGCTCAAAAATGTTGAAAAAATTAATCCAGACAGGATTGCTTTATTAAAAATAGATCTGAAGATAGCGAAGGATAGCTGGCAGGACCTTAAAAATTATGCAGATAAATTATATGAAGGTGCTAAGGTCATACAAAACGGACCGATTGTACAAATAGGACAACCAATTGAAGGGACTGTACAAAAAGGACAGGATTGCTCCTGAATACATGTAAATAATATTAAGAACATACAACCTTGTATTTGTTGGTAAGGTTGTATGTTTCTTTTATAGAGATGTACTACTTCAGGTACCGTCAATATTTTTGTGTAAATAAAGAATTCCTTTTCTTGCAGAGGGGAGGGTTCTTTATTTTTTATCTTCAAACATAGCTGTTAGTTCTGATTGAGCTTGATCGAAACCTAAGTGACAACGAGTTGTGAAACGCTGATTGTATGTTTCGCATTGTGAAACAAGGAATCTTTCTACCGATTCTTCATTAGGAAATATAGGATTCTTTAAACCACCTTATATACTGCTTAATATCTAATGTGTATCCCTTAATTGTATTTATGCTTTTTCTTTCCTGTTCCAGATAAAAAGAAAATCTTTCTACTACATTCACTGTCTCCCCCTGTTCTGTAAGTTGTGTTGTGTTATAATCGAAGATTCATATTAGATGACGCATGTTTAATTTAAAATTTTCATAAAAGTGTAGCTTTGTAAAATGGATTGATCATTTATAACAAAGTTTGATAATTAATAATAAAGATTGATAAAATTGTTAATTCAAATAAGACTTGTATTTGAATAAGGGAGCTATTTTTAATTATTCGTAATCTAACATAATCAAATTTTATTTTAAAGTAACAATAAAACAAAAATATTGACCGTACGGTACAAAAAAGAGTATTCTACTAATGTTATCTTTAAAATGAGAGGAGAATAAGGTTGAGTAATCGTGGCAGACCCAGAGAGTTTAATTATTCCTCAATTGTAGATGTTGCAATGAAAACATTTTGGTTAAGAGGGTATGAGGGGTGTTCTACACAAGATTTATGCAGTGATACAGGACTTGGAAAAGGAAGTTTATACAATACTTTCGGTAGTAAACATGAACTGTATAAACAAGTATTAGAACGCTACCATGAAATTGGGATTAGGGAACAAAAGAAATTGTTAGATACGCCAATTCCAGTTAAAGAACGATTAAGTAATTTTTTTGAATGGGCATTGAAAGAAGACTTTGAGAACATTGATCAAAAAGGATGTTTATTGATTAATGCCAGTGTAGAACGTGCTAAAAACGATTTAATGGTACAAGAAATTTTCTCAAAGCATGTTGAGCTTCTTAAACAAGCTATTGAAACAGTGATGGAGGAAGGATTGCAAACAGGTGAAATTTCAAAGAAGAAATCAGCGGAGGAATTAGCTAGTCTGCTTTTAAGCAGTTATTACGGATTCCGTGTTCTTAATGTATCGATGCAAAATCGGATGTTAGCTGAACAAGTTATCAAAGGAACAATGGAGTCTATTTTTGGCGCTTAGTGCGCTCTTTTTTTGCACTATTTTTGTACCAATCATTACAATAATGGATAAGGAGTGTTTTTATGCCATCGATTATTTATTTATTAGCTTTAGCAATCTTTTGTATGACTACATCAGAATTTATGGTTGCAGGTATGATGAACGAACTTGCTCTTGCATTTCAGGTTTCTGTATCGTCTATTGGGTATTTAATTACAGCTTATGCAGGAGCAATGGTGGTAGGAGGCCCCATTTTAACTGCAATTCTCTTACGAATGCGCAGCAAACAAGCATTATTGTTTTTAATGTTTGTATTTTTAATTGGTCAATCGCTCGGAGCTATTGCTTGGAACTATGATATTATGATGATTTCACGTATTATAACTGGTATCGCTTCAGCTTCAGCTTTTGGAGTTGCGATTTCCTTTTCTGCAACATTGGTTCACTCTGATTCAAGGGGTAAAGCAGCGTCGATTGTACTTGCAGGTTTAATGTTCGCAACTGTATTAGGTTTACCTATAACAACCGTTATTTCGCAATATTATGGCTGGCGTATTAGCTTTGGGGCTGTTTCTGTTCTTGTTCTAGTATCAGGAATTATGATCCAATGGTTGTTACCATCATCTTCAAATAAAGAGCAATTAAATTGGAAAGACGAACTTCTGCGATTTAAGAATATTCATCTTTGGGCAGCGTACGTGACAAGTATGTTCATTATTGGTGGTACGTTTGCAGCATTTAGTTATTTTACTCCTATATTTACAAATGTCACAGGCTTTTCAAGTGCAAGTATTCCATATTTACTTGCTCTCTATGGTAGCGCGACGGTAGTTGGGAATATAGTGATTGGCAAGTTTGCTGATAAATATACAATGAAAATACTGGTGAGCGGATTGATTATATTAATAGTAGCATTGTCTTTATTTGCTTTAAGTGCAGAGAATAAATACATTGCGGTTATTTCTACGATTTTAATTGGTTTAACTGGTGTAGCATTGAATCCGGCTATGGTTGCGAGAGTAATGAAAACAGCTAGTAATGGAACAATGATAAATACCGTTCATAGTTCTTTTATTACGCTAGGTATTGTTATTGGTTCCTCACTAGGTGGTCTTGGAATCAGTAAAGGATATGGTTTTGTATCTCCGCTATGGATTGGAGCTTGTTTAGCTATCCTTGGGGTAATTTCATTATTACCATATTTACATAAGAGAAAGACAGATTAAGTGGTTTAAAGTTTCTTTACATCTTTATTCCTTTTTCGCTAAATTTAATTTTTGATTATGCATAGCTTTTGCTAGGTATCTAGTCGACAATCCGTTAGCTATATTATCCTTAGGGGTATCGCCACATCGCCATCAACTTAAGAAATTCTTTGTTCTCCAAAACGAAAAAAATGAGATAAACTCTTATAATTAACTAACTGTAGAGAAGTGAATTTTTTTGTTTAAAGGTACTTCAAAATCTTAACTTGATGAGCATGGGTGCTCCCCCTATATTAAGGTTACAAAAGGTTACAGATGAAACTCAGCGATTTACTTTTCAAAAGCTTGGTGTTTTAATGTGAGTATAAGGTCCCCTTATCCTTTGAAGTGCTTACATGAAATGACGTAGAATATATATTCTGCGTCATTTTTCAGTGTGATTAATAGGGATCACTATATCATTCTTGGAAAATTGTACGCTAAGGACTATAAATTCTTACTATAACAGCGTTCTTAGAGAAGGATTATATGTTCAGAAAGATTAAAACAGCCGATCAACGGAACATTGAATTATTTACACGCTTTATGAACATGATTATAGCTAGAAAAGGTTGAAATTATTGAGTTTTTATCCTCTGTTTATAAACATAAGATTTTCTGAACAAATGTCTCTTAGCGTACAGCAAAAAGGTAATTTGTTTCTAAACGTACAAAAGATTACTGGTAAGGTAGTTTAATGGATACGATTTCTCATGTAGAAAAGATAGGTCTTCCTTACATTGGTTGCAGGGATTCGAATATTATAATAAGGTTCCTGTTGCATATTCTCTAGGGAATTTCTTGTTTCCTGATTATGTGAAAAATCATAGTGCAGAAACAGGAGTGTTAACAATGAAATTTAAAGGGGAAAATGAACAAATGTCATTTAATCCGTACATCATTCGTAATAATCAAATCACTCCTACCCAAGGACAGGAGAAACAAAATATGCTACAGTATTTACAATCTATTTCTAATGATGTCCAAATTGAGCAGGATGGAAAGATTATAAACATGAGGTAAGTAGCTATTATCAAGCTGTAAAGTGAAAATAAAGTTATTTAATTTTAAAACTTCAAATACTTTAACCCCGTTTTAAATTTAGAACGGGGTTAAAGTATAGTTGTTTAATTTTTGATGTAGGATACTTCAATGTAGGGACCAGTACCAGCGTTGCTGTAACCAGTTTCCTATGCGTTAAGGAGCCGGTTATTTATTTTATCATTTTAGCCAAGAAGACTCCTTCCTCAAGGAACGCGAAGTGAGTAGGTGGGAGATGAATTGGCTTCGGACAAGAGATGGCAGGAAGCCATCTTAATTGTTCGACATACATAAACTGTTACTTCACTATCTATCGAATGTATGTTTGTTGTATAATAGACACATGCCGAAATGGAGGTGAAATGAATGATGATTAATAAAGCATATAAATTTCGTATCTATCCAAATAAAACACAAGCAACCCTAATTAATAAAACGATTGGCTGTTCTCGTTTTGTATTCAATCATTTCCTATCTCTATGGGATAACGCATACAAAGAGACAGGGAAAGGTTTGACATATGGTACATGCTCTGCCAAACTTCCTGCCATGAAGAAAGAGTTTGTTTGGCTCAAAGAAGTGGATAGTATTGCGATTCAGTCGTCTGTTCGCARCCTTGCGGATGCTTATACACGCTTTTTCAAAAAACAAACTAGTGCCCCGCGTTTCAAATCTAAGAAAAACAACGTACAATCTTACACCACAAAACAAATGAAAACATTKCCATTGTAGGAAAAAAGATAAAGTTGCCGAAACTAGGTCTTGTTCGATTTGCCAAGAGTCGCGAAGTAAAGGGACGTATTGTAAATGCTACAGTTAGACGGAACCCTTCTGGCAGATACTTTGTGTCATTGTTAGTTGAAACAGAAGTGCAAGAACTTCCAAAAACACAATCTTACATCGGAATGGATGTGGGACTAAAAGATTTCGCCATTTTGTCAGATGGAACAACCTATAAAAATCCGAAGTTTTTTCGGTCATTAGAAGAGAAGTTGGCGAAAGCGCAGCGTGTTCTTTCTAGAAGAATAAAAGGATCTTCTCGCTGGAATAAACAGCGAGTAAAAGTAGCTAGAATTCATGAATACATGACGAATGCTAGAAAAGATTACTTGGACAAAGTCTCAACTGAAATCATCAAAAACCACGATGTTATCGGTATAGAGGATTTGCAAGTATCGAATATGTTAAAGAATCATAAGTTAGCAAAAGCCATTAGTGARGTATCATGGTCGCAATTTCGATCCATGTTAGAATACAAAGCAAAATGGTATGGCAAACAAGTCATTGTCGTATCGAAAACATTTGCTTCCAGCCAATTATGTTCTTGTTGTGGATATCAAAACAAAGACGTTAAAAATCTAAACCTACGTAAATGGGACTGCCCTTCTTGTCGTACACACCATGATAGGGATATTAACGCAAGTATYAATCTAAAGAATGAAGCGATAAGGCTTCTAACCACAAGGACTGTGGAGCTAGCCTAATCAATTAGAGTTCGTTAGAACTCTTTACTTAGGAATCCCTCACTTCTAAACAAACGAAGTGAAAGTGGGGGTAGTTCAA
>NZ_JBFUIV010000033.1:0-29156 GCF_056401715.1 Bacillus sp. P4_E1 | reverse complement strand
CCTTTGATTCCTTCAGCTTCAAAGTGTTTCACCCAACGACTTACAACCGAGTGATGAATACCTAATTCTTTCGCAATGGTTTTATAGCTCATGCCTTCTTTTAAGTATAAATCTATAGCTTGTTTCTTAAATTCTACATCGTAAGTGACTCTAATTTTTCCCATGAAAAAATCCCCTCCATAGTAAACAGGTTAATGTGCTTTCTTTTTCCTGTCTACTATAAGGGGATCATATCATCAAAGTGGTTTCCTCTTTTTTGCTTACATAGACTCGATTATCATTTGTCTTTCATACCATTTTGTTAACTTATCATTAACACTGTTTGAAATCCGTTTCATTTTCTTATTACAGAATCTCGATAGTGTAGCAGGGGATAAGCCTAACTCATCTGCTATTTCGCGCATTGTTCTATTTTGATGCATATGTTGGTGCATAATTTTCTCTCTAATTAGCTCCTCAGTACTTACTGTACTATGAGCTATCGTATTTATAATCACATTATTTTCTTGCTTATCCGGAGTATCAATTACCTTTTTCTTTGCCAAACTCCCGATATTATCCATTAACTCTTTTGGTGGTAAAATGATGATTCCTAATTTTGAGTAATAATTCTTAAACCAGTTCCGTTCTCCAATTCTTGATTCATCAATTTCCTCAGCGTACTCCCAATGTGAAATAACTTTTTCTTTTTCTAAATCTATTAATACATTTTCTAATTGCTCACGAATACGGTGGGGGCGTCCCTTAGCTATATTAATCCCCATAACAGACAATAGTCCTTTTTCTCCATCAATTGAATATGGTCTTTTTAAATTACTGTACTGTTGTCGAATTCTCCATTGCCAAGATAAATAGCGAATTAGTCGCTTGTGGAATTTGTGTCGATAACTATTATACTCCAATGCTTTTTTAGATAATAACGCTGTTGTGCTACTAGATCCGTATAAATACATCGACAAAAAGCTACCTGGCTTTATTCTACAAGATTCAATACCTACGTAATCATTGGTATTTTTATCTCTCCAAAGAACTACAGAATCTAAAACGAAAAGTCTTTTAATTATTTCACGTTTCATTTCAAATTGCTCACCAGTTTCTGCACGATCATTTAAAACCACGACTTCATTATCGTCATTTAAATAAATAAAGATACTCGCCAAAGCAGCTATACGTTGTGCAATTTTAATTTTATCTTCTGCACGATAATACTCTATACCATTTGCTGATGCTTTTGGAATATTACACATATCTAGTACATTTTCATAGCTGAAATCAATAAAATCATCTGGAGATTTCGCTTGATTCAACCACTGTATTGTAATTGTATCTAAACAGTCTGCGGTAAGATCATCCATGTTACTAATAACACCATCGACTAGTATTGACCATCTTTCTGCTTCATTGGTGTTTACTAGCCTTAAATCTTCATCCTTGTGTGATGATAGCTGAGCAACTCCGCTTGTATTTTTAGTTTCTAATGGTAAAACAGATACTGCTCCTACTTCATCTTCTTCAAAGTGATTCTTGGCTATACCATCTCGTAGTTGATAATATACCGCATCATTACTTACAGGATAGTAATCCTCTTGTAGATCAATTGAATGCTCTTTTAACTTTTCATCGGTTGTATTAGATATTATAGACGTTTCAACTTCTTCAGACGTACCTCCAAATTCTTGCTCTATTATTTTATCGAGTACATTTCGAATCTCAATTTTATATTTATCTAGATTTGCGTATATATGCAATAATGAAATCCCTTGTTCTTGTTTCTGGCCTAACCAAGAGACAAGAGCTGAAAATGAAGGGGATATATTAGCTGAAGTTACTACTTTGTCATGATTTCCCTGTACTTCCTCATAATATCTATTCCACTTTTCCCATAGCTGCGTGTTCTTTTCATACATTGGTGCAGCAAGTAAAAGGGCATCGCTAAACAACACTAATACTTTCTCCATATTCAAAAACCTCCTTACTAAGTTCCCACCAATTAGAATTATAAATTATAGAACTTGAGACGTTATAGCTATATGGTGGCAACATAGCATATAAGTTGAAACGTTATCAGAATAATCTATATCGAGAAATGATTTATCGAACAGTATTTGTCCTATCAAGTAAACATTCTTGTACTTGTATTATATAAGACTGTACTTATTTGTAAAATTACTACTTTACACTACAATCTCCATGCGGGAAACCCATTCGGTATTAAATAGTGTAAATCATACTTTTAAAGTGAAACATAATTGTCCCTTTTCTTACAAATGAAATAAAACATTATAGCGTTATGATAACAATTACTTTCTTACCAAGAAACATCGATGATTTGCTGGTTTCATCTAAAAAAGTATTTGTATCATTCTATACAATGATACAAATACCCTTACTTTTATGAAACGTCATAGCTACATTGTGGCAAGTACTCCTTAGAACTTGAAACGTTTTAGCTTTATAGTGGCAAGTATATTCGAAACAAAAAATACCGATAAACTGTTGATTTCCACTTCACAAGCATTAACGTTATTTCATACTTCGACACAGATACCTCTACTTTTATGAAACATTATAGCTGCATTGTGGCAGTTACTATTGAAAACTTGAAACGCTTTAGCTTTATGATGGCAAGTATATCCTGAACAAGAAATACCAATGAATTTTTGGATTTCATTTAACAAGAATTAACGTTATTCCATATATCAGCACGAATGCCTCTCTTTTATGAAACCCCTTAGCTACATTGTGGCAAGTACTATTGAAGACTTGAAACGCTTTAGCTTTATGATGGCAAGTATATTCTGAACAAGAAATACCAATGAATTTTTGGATTTCATTTAACAAGAATTAACGTTATTCTATATATCCGCACGAATACCTCTACTTTTATGAAACCCCTTAGCTACATTGTGGCAAGTACTATTAAAGACTTGAAACGCTTTAGCTTTATGATGGCAAGTATATTCTGAACAAGAAATACCAATGAATTTTTGGATTTCATTTAACAAGAATTAACGTTATTCCATATATCGGCACGAATACCTTTACTTTTATGAAACATCATAGCTACATTGTGGCAGTTACTATTAAAAACTTGAAACGTTATAGCTATATGGTGGCAACAACTCTTTAAATCTGAAACATAAACGCACTAAAATCTGTTCATATAAAAAAAATATTTTTTATTTAAATTAGTGCTAAACATTGATATAAAGCCATTCTTTAAAAAAACTAAAAAATCCCAATGAAATGCTATAGCTATATGATGGCAACAACTTTTTTTTAAAAAAACCTATGAATCCATATGTAACAAGGGTTTAGGTACATTTCAAGCGCAATGAAACATTGATTTCAAACATGAAACGCCATAGCTTTATGATGGCAACAATCTAAAAAAAACATGAAACGTATATAGCTATATGATGGCAATAGTCCCTTGACGTAAATTAACATGAAAACGCTATACCACAACATTTATGAATGAATTCTACACATTATTTAGTCATTTCAAAATATGAAACGTTATAGCTATATGATGGCAACAACTTTTAGACAAAAGTACTAAAAAACCTATCATATCAAGGTTTATGTGCTGTTTCATTCATTTCAGATACGTTTCATATTCAAAATACCTTATAGCTTTATGGTGGCCAAAAGATTTTTTTTGTGAAACGTTGAATCCCTTGTGCCTCTAAGGCTGAGGCTGCGTTTCACATTTTTGATTTTCCTCTTAAAGAGACACATTTCACCAAGATTCGATTTGATATAATCAAAATTGAATTTTTATATCCTATTTAGGTAAAAACTGAAACTCATAATAAGAGGAGGTGAAAAAGATGGCTAAACCTTTCGTTATAAAGAACAAACGTAGTTTAAATGGTGAAACAACAACTCCAGTATTAGTAACAATTAAAGCATGGCAAAAATTAGTGGAAGCTTTAGAAGGCAAATACTATAGCTTTAAAGATACATATCTAGAAGATATCGTAAATTCAATGTCTTACGAGGAACGAATTGCAGATGAAGAAGGGTTTGTTGAAAAAGCCAAACCATCTTTTTCACTTCAAATGAAAAATCTCTTCACTAAAGCAAATGGTAGAAAGCATAAGCTATATGGTATTACTAATGCAGATCTAGAAGTATTTCTATTTCTACATAAAAAATGTAATACCTATGGTGAACTTTCTCATGTTTCCATTCACATGCTTTGGGAGGACTACAAAAACTATAAAGAAGTATTTGCACATATTCATCATTCGCAATTCTATGTTGCGTTGAAAAAGCTTAGCTTACACAACATCATTGAAATTGAGAATGAATACAGTGGTAAATATAAAATTACATTAACTGATTTTATGAACAAGGAAACGAATAAAGCGAATCCTTACACGTTTATCAGCCCAATTGTATTTACAAAAGAGTTCTTCGATTTATCCATTGCTGCTAAAAAGCTATTTATTGATATCGCAATGCAGCAAAAACGAGAAACTACTTTGAAACGTTCACTATACAAATTTGATGAACAAGGACAACAGACTCATTTTGGCGGTATGTATCGCTTCTTACATAAGAAATACCCACATCAGATACGTTCTGTAATGGCTGAATTAACAACTAAATCAACTGCTACTGGATCTTCTTTGTTTAAAATTTGCAAATTAGAAAAAGGGAAAAAGAATAAAAAGCAGTATACAACACTGCATTTATCTGTACACCCTGATTTCCTGTGTAATAAGGAAATAGGGGAAGAGTATCGCGATCCATTTACACCAAGACTTACATATAAACGTAAAGCTAAGTTCATTGAAGAATCATTAGTTGAAATGAATATTGCAGAATTTACAAAAGATATAAACCAATTTGTAAATGTCTTAAAACATTCCTGTCATCGTCAAATCCGCCAAGTGATTCGTGGATTACGTGAAATGATTGATAGACAAGAGGGTTTCCCTAAAAACCTTGTTTATACACTAAGCAAATTATTAAAGCAGTCTTCTCAATATCGCGTATTAGATACGGCTGCTAAAACAGGTATTTATTCTCTGATTACACATAATGTGCCGAGAGAGAAACAAGAAGATGCGGTATTTAAATTTGGTACTCACTTCGCTATATATTCATTACAAAATGTTAAGAAGTTATTCTGTAAAGCGCATGACCTTCTTCATGCTACATATGCGGTTCCTGTGACTGAAGAAGCATACCATCGTAATTATATGCAGTATCAAGAAGAAACACTATTTAGGAAGTATGCTTTTGAGCAAGGAGTAAATGTTAACGCATATATTGCATTAGAAATTAAAATTCGTGAATTATTAAAATCTCATGGCCATAAAGAAAATCATATTCCAAGTGATATTCGCGAACTGTTCATTGAAAAAATAGATAGATTGCCTAAGGAAAAAATCCGCGTAATTGAAGTTCCTAAAGACTTTAATTTAATCGATTTTCTTCATTCCTTAGAAGCTTATTACCGTAAAAATAGTGAAACACCATGCACGGTAGATCAGCTGCTTCCTGCAATGTAAAATTACATGCTCTCCTTTTTTGAAAAATCAAAGAAGGAGGGCTATTCGTGCTGAAATTAGAAATTATATTCGTACTATCCAAACATAAGAGAGAGAGATTCTTAAATTCGAGTTAGAATACCTCTCTTTTTTTATACACTTCTATACAAAATTCCTAAAATATAATCAGTAATTCACAATTTCGCTTTACTTTTTTCTGAACATTCGTTCTCTTACTGACATTTAATCTACTAAAAATCGTAAATATATATATTAATTCAGTGGATATCTTAATAATATTGTCCAAATGTGTACAATAAAATAGCTCAAAGATTTATATATAAACGTTTTATATATAAATCTACTTAAAATCAGAATGTTTTTTGTTAATAATGTTGATTTACTGAATTATGTCTATAACTTACTTCTAAATGTTAATAAAATGTGGGTTATTTTATAGCGTATGTGGAAATCATGTTATTAATTTAAGCTAGACTACCATTAATCTTATATACACTTTTACGCATCAAAATGATGCTGATTATATGTAGGTTAAGTAATTCAACTTTATGATATTTTGTATATTTAGAGCGACGTAAAACGCAATAAATACATTTCCAATAAGTGTTTTTTTCGATTTTTTATGGTTCTATAACTTTGCAGACACTGTTATTACTGAGTTTGTAGGCCATTTTTCATAAGTATAATAGTTTTATCTTTATATTCTTTTTATATAAAAGATATATATTATATTAGGTTTTAACGTACTATCCGAAAAATGCGCATCTCTTGATTATCTAAAAGGTAATAGTCTTTCACTAAGTAAAAATAAATTTTAATACTTGAAGTTACTGATAGTATTATTTTATAAAAGATATGTAATCAGTATGAAAAGGAAAATTAGTTCAAATAGAAGCATTATCAGTATGAACTAAAGGGAAGAGATGTATTAATTGCTCAGACAACAATTATACGCTGAGTTTATCCATATAGGCCTTAATTAGAAGAGACAATACAATATCATCTTAAAGGAACAAACAACTCATGAGGAGTCGATAAAACCTATATTAGAGTAAAAAGAAAACTTATTTTGTCGAACAAGTCTGTCTAAGATCAAAAACACTTTATTCATAAAGTGTTTGGTTTAGTTTCATAAGCTAAAAATGTAGAAAAAATTTCTACTCTATGTTTTTATAATTTAATTTTGTATCAGAACCATAATTAAATTATAAAAATTATGGAAACCATCCAATTGAAGTTTACAAGATTCCCTTTGTATATTGAAAATATGCCAAGCTTTCTAAAGAAATGACAAAAAATATAGAATACTATATTTAATAAATCTTGTTTTAGAAATTAAAATAAATAAAAACATTAGAATTAATTTTTGATCTTTCATACTTACTGCAGCAAGCTATTGAAGATTTAAGCTTAGTAAATTTCAAAGTTAATCCATTGGTAAATAAATGAATATTTAGTATCTATTAAATGTAATTTCTATAGTAGAGTTACCTGGAAACTGATAACAGTTCACAGAAAACGAGTACGGCTATTGAAGATTTTTGTGTTGAAAAATACTAAGATTCTAGAAAACTATAAGAGGACATGACAAATAACCTTGCTGTATATGATTATTTTGAGCAAGGCTATTTGTCATTGGATTTTTTTAAAAATTTAGCTGTTCTCTTCTAAAAAGTTAAAGAAAATAAACTTACGATTATTATTTGCACCCAAAAACGAGTTTGTTTTTTTGGTATGACGTTTTCTACGTTCTTGATTCTGTTTAGATTTTTGATTAAACATCTTTATGAAATGCGCAGGATTGCTGATTTCAGCTGTATTAAACTGAAACCATTGCACACATTCTTCAATATCCCATCTTGTGTAGCGATCGATATCAGGTGGCAGTCTTAAAGCAATTATGTACGCATCATTTTCGGAAAGGTATGTTAATTCTTGACTCAAAATGTAATAATATGCTTTTTTCTGATCATCACTTAAGTAATCGTTTAAGTCTTGCAATCTGTTTTTATCTTCTTTTGATTGAATATCCGTGGAAATGGCTCATCACTTTAGCTCTAATTGTGATGGGTCTTTTTTCTTTTCTTTTACTTGGAGTTATGAGTATTTTTATTGCGGCAATGGGTGGAGAGAGTGGAACGGACGCAGGCGATATTACGTATACAGGTGAAGGGCAAGTCATGAATGTTTCACCCGAAGTTTTAAAATGGGAACCTACGATTCGGAAGCATGCGAAAGCCTTTGGCGTAGAACCGTTTGTCGCTTTAATGCTTGCACAAATGATGCAGGAAAGCGGAGGACGTGGCAGCGATCCGATGCAATCATCAGAGGGTGCTTTTAATACGAAATATTGTAAATCACCAAACTGTATTACAGATCCAGATTACAGTATTTGGGCTGGTGTACAGGAGTTTAAACATGCGATAGAAAGAGCCGGAGTAACGAGTCCAGGGGACATGGATCATATCAAAACAGCCCTCCAAGCGTACAACTTCGGAACAGGTTTTTTTGATTTTGTTAATTCAAATGGTGGTAAATATACAAAGGAATTAGCCATAAAATTCTCACAGGAGCAATACAACAAAGTAGCCCACACGGGTATGTATCATTGCCTTAGACCAGAAGCCGTACCGTATCAAGCGTGTTATGGCGATATATTGTATGTTGATGCGGTTTTAAAATATTATCAGCCGGGTTCTGTTGCTTCTGGTGGAGGAGGAAATCCAGGCAGTGGAGGAAGTAGCGGTTCAAAAGTTGCCGATGTAGGTCGCCAATGGATAGGGCGTTCTACCTATGTATTTGGTGGAGGACGTAACACAAATGACATCGCAAGAGGGATTTTTGATTGTAGTAGTTTTGTACGTTGGGCATTCGAACAAGTAGGGATGTATACCAGTCCGATAGGAGCTGTAAGTACGGAAACATTAAATAAAATCGGTACAAAAGTATCAGCAAATGATATGAAACCGGGCGATGTTATTTTCTTTGATACCTACAAACATGACGGACACGTTGGCATTGTAATTGATAAAAATACTTTCATTGGATGCCAAACAAATAAAGGGGTTTCCATTGAAGATTTAAATAATCCGTATTGGCAAAAAGTCTTTTCTGGTCATGTAAGGCGATTCTAGAAAAATAGGAGTGTGAAAAAATGTTGTCGTTAAATAGATCGAAAGTATATCTGTTCTTAATGGTTATGGCTGTCAATCTAGTATTAGGTCTTGTAAGTGTAAATATTGATTTAATCGTTGCGGTTCCGTTCTTAGCACTTACGGTATTTATTGCAGTTAATGATGAAATTTTAGAGGAAGCTACAAAAGGGAAAGTAACCACATTATTTAAAAAGAAGACAGAACTAATGTTACTAATCTTGTTATGTCTTCTTTGTTTTTGTTCAGGGATTTTAATTTATAGAATCATGTAAAGGAGGAATTGATATGAAGGATAAACGGAAATTTTTATTTATTGTGTTTGTCATTTTAGTTGTAGGTGTGACAGCTTTTAATATCTATTTGAGCAAAAAATCAATGAGTGATGGCAAGGAAAAACAGTTAAAACTTTCAAATGAATTACTAACAAAACAAAATGAAGACTTAAAAAAACGACTTGATAAGGTGCTTCCTTCCGCACAAGAACAACAGAGAAGGACGTACTTATCGACAGCCGAAACGTTCATTCAATTATCATTTCACCGAGAAAAAGAAGGGTACAGTGAGCGAAAAGAAAAGGCAAAATCCATTATGAGCGAAGAACTTTTACAACAATTCTATCCCACTGACAAATACGAATTAGGAGATACGTATAAAACAAAACCAATAGAAATGAAGTTTTATTTACAAGAAAATGAACCCGATAAAGAAGAAGTAAATGTGTTAGCTGAATTTATAAATGTCACGACAGATTCAACGCAAAATCGAGAAGAAAAAGTAAACAATGTGTTGCGGATTATTATAAAAAAAGAAAAGGAAACATGGCGAGTTACAAGTGTAGAAGAGTTAAATATGAAAGTTTTATAACGAAAAAGGTGGGGTGAGAGTGTGATAGGTGCAATTGGTAAGAAAAGTGAAAGAATCAATCTAAGAAAAAATAAGTCGTGGGTCTACCTAACAATTATCAGCTTTCTATTTTTGGGTTTTTTCGCTTTTTTGACGTCTAAAATTTACATGCCAAATGATGAAAAACTATTCCATACGGAAACAAATAAAGTAGTCAAGTTATCGGGAATGGGAAAATTGATTGTAGAACAAAGGGAATACAATCCACACAAGAACTTTATACAAATTCGCTTTCGGATAGAAGGATATGAGGAAACAGGATTTACATTTAAAGCACAAGAAAAAACAAAGTCTGGTGTTCAATTACCTGTCAAAGTGTTGTATGAAGAGAACGGAAATTATGTGGTAGAAGTAAAAGAGTTATCTCCGAATTGGGGAGCGTTAGCTTTCGATATTTACAATAAAAATGGTGAAAAAGAACAAATGGATATTCGTAAATTTACGCAAGATGTTAACGAATATGAAGAAGAAAATGCAGCAACAAAAAGTCCGAATAAACTCGTTCAAACGATTTTTACCGATCAGAGAAAAATAAAAGCAACTGATGAATTATTAGCTGAAGATAAAAAAACATATGAGCTAGATTTTATAGAAAGAGACAAAAAAGATATCGAAACAAAAATCAAAAATTATGGGAAAGCAATCAAACTGGAAGAAGAAAATGCGAAGACAGTCTATGAAAAAGTAAAAGAATTAAAAGATGAAATGAAGTACCAAACTGAAGCGGAAAAAACGGAAATACAATCAAAAATAGCATCCTTAGAATCTAAAATAAAATCATCAGAAAAGAACGTTGAATTGTTTAAAGGGGAACAAAAAATTGCACGAGATAAGATAAAAAAATTAGACGAAAAGGCACAAGGAATTAATAAAAAGTGAAAAAAGATGTAGGGACATGATGGAGACATTAAGGCGAAATAAGGGGACATGAAAGGGACATTTAGAAAAAGTAACGGGACGTGGTGGAGACATTAATGATAAAGATAGGGACGTAATGGGGACATTCAACTTCTTTTCTTGTTCCCATCGTTTTGCTAGGCTCCGCCTAGCTTCACACCTTAGGTGGGAACAAAAACCCCTTATGCTCTTCTAACTATTTTTTGATCTCTACCCACAATTGCAGAAAGGAGAGGGAAATGTGGAAATCAGAATTAGAGAAGTAGATCCAATTGCCGTAAAGAAAATAGATGAAATTGCAAAGAGGAAAGGATTATCCAGGCAAAAATTTTTGAAAGCTCAAATTGAAATGCTGGCATTTTTTCAGCAACAAAATAAAAGGGAAATGGAATTAGAAAATCTAGTTGAAAAGAACATCCATATGATGAGTGATTGTTATAGCGCAATGGAAAAAATGAATGAGTTTATTCAAATGATGATGCAGGATGTTGAGAATGAGTAATGCTGTTCCTGTTCAGTCTTCCATCACACCAGGTGTTGTTTTAAAAACGAAATTTGTGTTACCAAGTTCGGACGCTTTTCAGAACTATATTGATTATGTAGATCGGGAGGAAGCGAAAAGTGAAGTGAAGCTGAATCCGAAAATGTTCGAAACGTATCAAGACTATATGGGGAATTCAGAAAAGACATCGGCACTATTTACGGAACACGCAAATCGTTTAACAGAAAGTGAAAAAAAATCCTTAAAGGAAATGTTTAAAACCGCTCATGAGAATGGAAGTATCATGTGGCAAGATGTCATTTCTTTTCATAATCCCTGGTTAGAGAAACAAGGGATTTATGATGAGAAAACAAAAACGTTGGATGAAAAAAAGTTAATGGATGTAACACGGCTTGCGATGAAGGAAATGCAAAAAAGAGAGGGGTTGGAAAAAAGCTCTATCTGGTCGGCAGCCATTCATTTTAATACGGATAATATTCACATTCATGTGGCAACTGTTGAACCATTTCCAACGAGAGAACGTGGTAAAAGAAAACCCAAAACATTAGATGCGATGAAGGGAAAAGTCGTAAACAATTTGTTAGATCGTAAGCAGGAACAAAAACAAATTAATAATCTGATTCGAAACAATATGGTGGGAAGTAAAAAAGAGGATTCCGTTTTTGATTGGCGCAATCAACATCTGAAACCGTTGTTTTTACAAATTTATAAACAGTTACCAAGTGATAAAAGACAATGGCAATATAGTTACAATACTATTCAACCATTAAAGCCAAAAATTGATGAATTAAGCAGTCGATATATTCAACATCATCATAAAAAAGATTACGATCAGTTTCTCCAAAAGTTAGATAAAGAAGTGAAAGTTTTTAAAGAAGCATATGGGGAAGGAAAGTATGATAAAAAGCAATATGAAAATTACAAGACGAATAAAATTAATGACTTGTATAAAAGAATGGGTAACGCCTTTTTACAAGAAATGAAGGCATATGATAAAGAACAAAAGAGAATCCATCACATGAAAAAATCAAAGCCGTTTCAAAAATTTCAACAGAATGTATCTATTCGGTATTCTATGAGGAAAGTGGAACGTGCTTTTAAAAGTGAATATGAAAGCTGGAAGAACCAAAAGTATTATGAGCGTATGCAGAAAGAAAGTGCATATCAAAATGAAAGGGGTTATTAAATGAGTACAATTAGAAGACAGGTAACGATGGATCAAGCGACAGAGGATTATATAAAGGATTATATGGAGGAACACGGAATTCGATATACAGGGGAAGCAATGGGAAGAATTTGCAAGGAACATGAAGCAGCCAAAAGCACAGAATGGTCACTAAATTATATAACGGAAGTAGTATCGAATAACTTACACGATGTGTTAAAAAGTGAGCTGACAAAAATTCGTCTTGGTACAAATAGTGCGGATAGAAATACACAAGTTTTAATTGAGTTATTAAATGGTTATTTCTTTTTAGAGAGCGTAGATAGCATTATTACGACTGATAAACAAGAGATGGGAAGTGTGAAGATAGCAAAAGAAGTCGTAGCGGAACGAATTAGTCATGCAAGACAAAAACGTATAGATCATGAGGCATCAAAGAACAATGTAACGTAAGCTACATTGTTTCTTTTTATAAAAAAACAGGAGGTTATTAGGATGTTATTATTTCATGAAGATATCGCATTAGGGGTCATTAAAGAGATTGGAGAAGGTGAACTTGTTTTACTTGTAAAAAAGGAAGAATTAACAATCAAAATTACACGAGAACAAGAGGAAGAACTTGCAGTTCATGTCATGAATCAAGAGAATATGTTAGTTCCGGTTAATGTAAAAACACATACGCTTTTCTTTGATACAACAGAAAGATGGAATGAAGAAGAAATGGAGGAATTGCAAAAAGCGAGTGAGAGATTAGGAGAAGATCATGAGTAAAAGTTATAAGAAAAAGTATCCAACGAAATCACCAGAAGAGAAGAAAGAAGCGGTGCAAGCTTTAACAAAAAAGATGGAAAAAAGCGTAGAAGGTTATTTCCGTACACCGGGAGATTTAAAAGAATATTTAACGTTTATGGCAAAGTTTTATCACTATTCACCATCTAATATTTCATTAATACAGAGTCAATTCGAGGGAGCCAGGGCAGTGGGTTCCTTTTCTTTTTGGAAAGAAAAAGGATTTCCGGTTAAGAAGGGTGAGAAAGGAATTAAAATCCTTGTTCCAAACCGAACTGTAGCAAAATTCAAAGACAAAGAAGGTACTTGGAAAACAGTAACTAAAGCAAGTGAGGAAGAGAAAAAACAAATCGAATCTAAAAGCGTAGAAGTGATACCTGGTCGCTTATATTTTGCTGTCGGTCATGTGTTTGATGTGTCCCAAACGAACGCAAAAGCGGAAGATCTCCCTCGTATATTTCCGAATCGTTGGCTAGAAGGAAGTGTAACAGATTACAAGAGTTTGTACAGAGGAATGGAAGCCATTGCGGAAAAGAACAGTGTGAAAATTATTGCACCAAAAGCAGAGTTGGGTGTTTCAAAGGGTGTAAGTTACACCTTAACAAAAGAAGTCGCCTTGAATCCACGAAACAGTGAATTGCAAAATGTAAAACCTTACTTCATGAATTGGCACACGCCAAACTTCATACAGCAGAGACACATATGAATTACACAGCACCAGAAAAAGAGTTCCAAGCAGAAATGACAGCTTATGCCGTTTCTTCTTATTTTGGGATTGATACAAGCGAATATTCCTTAGAGTATTTAGCGAGCTGGACACAAGGAAAAGAAATGAAAGATAAAACCAAGTTGTTGAAAGAAGTACATGAAACTTCGATTGAATTTATTGAAACAATTGAAAATACGTTAGAAAAGGCAAAAGAAAAAACAAATGAAAAGGGAGTAGATCATATGTCAAAACAAGTGTCTGAACATGAAAAAGATAATTTTGAAATTTTAACAAGTATTCAACAAAATGCACAGCGCAATATTAATGAAAAGTTAGGATTAAATTTTGAAAGGCAGTGGGAAAACTACGAAATACAATTGTCAGAAGATGGACGGGAAATTGAAGGGATTCATCCTAATATGCGATTAACTGTAGGGGAAATGCATGCGATTGTTAATCAATATGGGACTGAAACAGAGAAACAAAGTATAAATGAAATTACAAAAACCCTGGACTTTTTCCTAGAAGAAGATGGCTATGAATATCCTGAATTACGAAAAGAAGAAGTATTAAGAACTCCTATTGCGAAAGTTACTTCAAACCAACAAGAGAATATGAAAGTAGAGTGCATTTCTGGGTATATACAGGATTATCATCAGCAATTTGATTTTGATAATGCTATAAGTCAAACGGTGAATCAAATCAATCATTCTATTTCAGAATCACATAACGATATTATGACAACTAGAAATGAAAAACAGGATGAAAAAAATATTTTATTGGTGGAATACATGAGTTTAAGTAACACGACACAAGAACTCGTTTCCGTTAACCAGTTAAGGGAGCAAGCAGATAGAAATCGAGCGTTTGAACCTGTAGAAGGTTCAGAAAAATTGAGTGATAAAGAATTTATTGATGCATTTAACGTGGCAAATCAAGAAAAGTATGCAGCACTAAATCAGGATGAAATTAATCGTCCTACTATGTTAGTTCAATGGAGCGACAACGAAAATTTTAAGAGTAATCAACTGATCCCATTTGGAGAAGCCAATGAAAAAATGGCTGAAGTCATTTCAAGTATTGAAAAAGCAAGAGAAGAAGCTAGAGAAAGAGGTCAAACCATCCCTTACGATCAAGCTCGTTATCATATTGCCATTCCAAAAGAAGTCGATAGGGATTTTGGAAGAATGGAGCTTGTGAGTATGGATCGTTTCAATATGGGAGATGGGGACTACAAGACACCGTATGAACAAGTATTAAACGAGAAAAGGTATCTATCGGATGAAGTGAAACAATCGTTACGAGATGAGGTAGTGAATCATAGAAATAACAAAGAAATACCGATGGAAAAAGCACAGGAAAGTACATTAGAAAAATCGAAAGACACACCCAATCACTTAGTTACAATTGAAGTATTAGCAAACGGTATGCAAGATGAAGAACTTGCAAGAATCCACATGATGGATGCTGTTACGAAAGATATAAATTATTTGTCTGTATGGAATCAAGACAAAACAGATCGGGACGATTTATATGTTTCCCTAATGGAAAAGAACGGGAACCGAGAAAATGTCTATTTAGATAACATTTTGAAACCAGATTTATATGAAAAGGTTCAAAGTTCTATCTTTGATGGAAGAGGAAACTTGTCATTTGTTGTTTATGAAAAAGATGCAAATATAAGTCTAGATGAAATCGTAAAAGATGAACGATATGGAATTTTAGTTGATAAGGCAGAGGAACAAAAAGATTCTTCATTTAGTGAAAAAGAAGTGGAATTGTATAAAGAAATGAAGAAAGAGGGCTATGCACCTATTGCCTCTTTAGATCAACAAATTCAGCCTTCAAAAGAAAAAGAGTCAACTACGTTAGATAAGGATTTAAGCCGGAAATACGAAGCATACAGACGTTCACAATATGAAGAAACACCAGATAATATTGATAGTATTGTCACTCGTGTAAAAGCTGAAGAGCGGTATTATACAACAAAGTATGTTTCGATTGATAATGAGCTAGTAAGCCAGGAACATATAGTGAAATTAGAAAACCAGGTGGATGAGAAGCTTGGGAAAGAAGGAATAACGGTGAATCAGTCTACAACTTCAAAAGAAATAGATGTAGATAAAAAATTTCAGCCATTGAACGGAAAACAAACGAATCATAAAGAAAAAGACAAAGATCCAGAGTCAGGTAATGTAGAACAGTCGAAGGTTACAAAGAAATCAAGTAGAAAAAAAGAAACAATGGAAATGGAACGATGAAAAATTTTATAAATGGTAAATCAGATTAAATCATTTTTTGTTACTCAATTGAGAAACGGAAAGTGATTTTTTTATATCTAAAAATGAAAGAGGGTAAAAGGAAAAGCCCTCTTTCTCATTTGTAAAACGAAAGGAGCGAATGTCATGAATGTATTGCTGTTTGGGGGCTGTATGTTCCTTGTAGCTGTCTTTTTGAACATGTTGTTATTATTCGGTCACAGAGTAATGAAAAAGCGGAGAAATAAGAAATGGAAGCGTGAAACTGAAATTACAGATTAATAGGAGGTATTACGTATGGGGAAAACATTGTTTATTGCAGAAAAGCCGAAAGTAGCTGTTGAATTATTAAAATCACCTAGATTTAGAAACTCACAAAAGCATCCAGGAAGCAAGCCATATTATGGCTACTATGAAAATGAAAATTACATTATTAGTTGGTGCCGAGGGCATTTATTAGAACTAAAATATCCGGAGGAAATGGATGAAAGGTACAAAGAATTTAATTTTAATCACTTGCCAATTATTTTAGAGCCGGAATATAAAGCGAAATCAGATAGTCTTGAACAAATTGAAATACTGGTTAAGTTGTTAAATCGTCCCGATGTAGATCATGTGGCAAACGCTTGTGACGCGGATAAGGAAGGTGAGCTTATCTATCGTGAAATAGTTGAATATGCAGGTGTGAACAAGCGAGAATCTCGCCTTTTTATCTCTTCCTATGAGGCCGCAGAGTTAGAGGGAGCATTGAACCGATTAGAACCAGGAAAAGACTATGAAGCACTTGCTCAATCGGCTAAAGCAAGGCAATACCTGGACTATATTTTAGGAATTAATGTTACGAGAGGCTGTACATCAAAACTAGCAAAAAACCAATTCTTATTGGCTTCTGGTCGTGTTCAAATGTGTATCTTGAATGAAATCCGTCAAAGGGAAATTGCAATTCAAAACTATAAAGAACAAACCTATTACAATTTGAAGCTACTAACCGAAAATGGTTTATCACCAGTAATGAAAACAGAAGAACAACTGATAGATCCATCGCCACTACAAAAGCTTGGAGATAGCTTGAAAGGAACGGATGCAATCGTAACGGAATTTAAAGAAAGTACGAGAAAAAAGAAACCAAAATTATTGTATAACTTAACTGACATTTACAAAGATGCTCACGCCAAACTGAAGATAAATGCGGAAACAGCAAAGAAACATATTCAGAGTTTGTATGAAGAAGGTTTTATTACTTACCCTCGCTCTTCATCTAGGCATTTACCTACTGAACAAGTGGAACGAGTGAAGGAAGTAATGGCAGCGTTAGAAAAAAGCTCCTATGCAAATCTTGTACAACAAGTAATCCCATCTTCTATTACGAAAAAACACTCTACATTTAATGATGAATTAGTCAGTAGTCACTTTGCCATCATCCCAACAACAAAATTATATGTCGGGACCAACCGAAATCCATTAGAAAAACAGTTATATGACTTGATTGTAAAACGATTTATCGGGAATTTTATGAAACCAGCAATCTATCTGGTGAGAGAAGTACATTTTATAGATCAAGAGGGCAACACATACAGTACAAAAGAAAAGATCCTACAAGAGAAAGGGTTTCTAAGTGTGTTTCAAGAGGATATAGAAGAGGGATCAGTTGAAGCATTTCAGATACCTATTTTACGAGAAGGAGATTCTTTCAGAATCGTTCAGTATGACTTGATTGAGTCTCGAACCAAGAAACCAGCCTTTCATACGGAAAGTTCCATTTTAACCTTTATGGAGACAGCAGGGCGTAAATTAGATGATGAACATTTGAAAGAACTTATGAAAGGAAAACGGATTGGGACAGTCGCAACGGAAGAAACGTTTATTCCGAAATTGTTAGAGCGAAGCTATATTGATGTTACCAACAGTCAGATTCGAACCACTAATATTGGTCGTGCGTTTATAGATGCTTTTCCGGTAGATGAAATCAAAAATCCAGCTTATACGGCTGAAATGGAAGGGATGATCTACATGATCGAAAAGAAAGAAATGAAATATGAGGAATTCGTAGAGCAAACAAATACGTTTGTAAAAGACACGGTGGAACAATTAGGCGCAATGGATGATAAGGTGTCGGATAGCATTATTAATACCTGGAATCAGCAAATTGAGGTGTGTAAATGCCCTTGTAGAAAAGGAAAAATCCTTCATAAAGGAAATTTTTATGGTGCAGTACTTATCCAGAATGTGAAATTTCCTTACCAAAGAAAATTAAAGAAAAAGCGATTCCGGAGGCGCAAGCGAAAAAGCTGTTTGAGGATAAGAAAACAGACCTTTTAAAAGGATTTAAGTCCAATGAGAAAGAGTTTTCCGCTTATCTAGTGTTACATGAAGGAAATATCAAATTTCAGTTTCCAACACAAGAGGAGCTGTCATTTGGTAAATGCCCAAAATGTAAAAAAGGTGAGATCCTTCATCGTAAAACGTTTTATGGATGCACGGAGCATAAAAACGGATGTGATTTTATGTTACCAGCAAAGATGAAAGGGAAAGCGATCCCTGGTAATCAAATGAAAAAGCTGATTCAGTATAAAACAACAGATTTTATAAATGGCTTTGAAGGGGAAAAAGGAGAATTTACAGCAGCTATCTATATGGAAGCGGACGGAAGTTTGAAATTCCGTTTTCCAACGACTGAAGATCGTACAATTGGCAAATGTCCATTATGTAAGAGTAGAGTTCTTGTAGGGAAAAGTAACTACTTATGTGAGAAATACAAAAAAGGCTGTGACTTCATTATTTTTGGTACATTCTCTGGTAAAAATCTAAGTAGTAACCATGTGAAAAAATTATTAGAGAAGAATGTAACGGATCAGATCAAAGGGTTTATCTCGAACAAAAACGGGAAGAAATTTGATGCTCGTTTATCATACAGCGTACAGGAGAAGCGATTAAAATTCTTATTCGGCAAATAAAAATGAAATGTATCAACTATAAGTAGCAAAAGAGGACTAGGAAACGGAATAGTCCTCTTTTTTATTTCATTTTATAGAGTAAAGGGGGGATTCCGTAATGGCACATGTCAGTACGGAGGATGCGATGAAAGCAAGAAATATTGACTTGATTTCATATCTGGAAGCAAAGGGAGAAACGTTTAAGAAAGAGGGAAACTATTACCGTCATACGGAACATGACAGTCTCATCGTTAAAGGGAATCAATACGCCTGGAATAGTCGTGGCGAAAAGGGCTATGGAGCGATTAGCTTTGCGATGATGTACTATGAAATGACATTTCCGCAAGCTGTATTAGACATCAATAAAGGGGATTACAAAGAGTTTGATCGTTCAAAAGCTGAAGAGGAACGCAAAAAAGAGCAGCAGCCTTTTAGTTATCCAAAACACTTAGAGGTGCCGAAACAAACAGAAATCAAGCAATACTTAATTGATGAGCGGAAAATAGATCCTCGCCTGGTGAACTGGCTGATTAAAAAGGATCTTATCGTCCAGGATAAGAAAAACAATGTCGTGTTCAAATGGAGAGAAGAAGGTGGCAAAGGGCAAGTAATTGGAATGAACCGTCAAGGCACTGTAAAAATGGAGAATAAAAGAGGCAGCTTTAAACAAATCGTCCCGAATTATGAAAAAATCAATGCAGGTTTTACGGTTGATGTGGGTAAGCCGGATAAGATCTATTTTTATGAAGATCCAATCGACATGTTATCTCATTGGAGCATTAAACAAAATAATATCCAAAACGCTCGCCTGGTTTCTATGCATGGTTTGAAGTCCAAAACAGTGATTGAATCTTTAATGGATGCGAAAAAAGAAGGGCACGATATTAAAGAGGTCATTATGGCAGTTGATAATGATAAGGCTGGGAGAGACTTCATTCAAACGATGAAATGCTTTGTAGATCTTAAAGAGGATATTCCAAAGAATGAAAAAGAAGATTGGAACGATGTCCGGAAGAAACAAGTGAGTGGGCAACAGGCAAAAGAAACAGCCCAACCAAAGAAAATGAAACCAATTAAAGAGGTGGAGCGAAGTGTCTAATCTACCAGAAATGCCAAACATATTACAAATTTTGATGTATGGTTTTATCCTTTATGTTCTTTTTCGTATTTGTAAATTCATGTACCGGAAGATCCAGGAGCGAAGAATATTAAAGCGAATGGCTAAGTCTGGTATTCGTTATATAGACAAAATGGACGGACATCAATTCGAAGTATACCTAAAAGCTCTCTTTCGAGAGTTGGGTTATTCTCCAACAGTCACAAAACAGTCAAATGATTTCGGAGCGGATCTGATATTGAAGGGGAAAAATCGTATTGTAATCCAGGCAAAACGCTACGGGATGAAAAATAGAGTCGGCATTAGTGCCGTACAAGAGATATATGCAGCACAAGCCTATTACAAAGCAAATGAGGGCTGGGTTGTAACGAATAGTGTGTATACAAGGCAGGCGAAAGAATTAGCGGAAGCTTGCAATGTAAAACTAATAGATCGTGTAGAACTTCAGAAATTGATTAATAAAATCAATCCCGAATATTCGGCTGAAGATGTGTATCAAGGAGTAAAACCTGCAGAACGGAAATGTCCCACATGTAAACATGATTTAGTCGTTCGTAATTCAAATAAAACAGGAAATAAGTTTTTTGGCTGTTCTCAATATCCTACATGTACACATACAGAACCAATCAATACGTGAGCTGTGATGAAAATCCAGCTCTTTTGTTATTTTTAGGAATTAATTATAAACATCATACTCTCATCAAAAAACGGCTTCTCAGATTCCGTTATAAAAAATGTTTATTTAGAAGTGAATGACATAAGACCTAAACAACAAGAAATGTGTTAAAAGCGAAAAGAAGCGGTTTAAAGCGAGTTAAGGATGTTATTAAGAATTTTTTATAAAATATCTGGAAAAAACAACAAATAACCTTGTAAGGTTGTTTGTTTTACTATATAATAACCTTACAAGGTTATTTTGTAACGATAAGGAGTGAGAATATTGGAGAATACAGTAAAAGAAATCATTGATGATTTAGAGTATCTGTTCAGGAATGGAGAAATTGGCATGGAAGTAAGTAATCCGACTTACTATCAGAGGTTTTGCAAAGTATTGGATGCAACAGAAATGCGCTATGATTTACACATTCACGAATATGATGAGGATTCTCTAGTTGTTAAATTAGTGTAAAATACAAATGTTTAAGGGGTTTATTTTCTTGAAGTATAAAAAGGGGATGAGGAGGAAAAAGATATGAAAATTGGTACATCTGAATGGCTTTCTCTTAGTAAGGATATTAAGCTGAAGTTGATCCGTTTGGCTGTCATAGATAGTAAATTTAAGCAAGCAAAATAAAAACCCTTCATTTGCTTAACAGCAAACAAAGGGCTTGGTTAATGAGTGACTGACTGAAGAAGAAGGAAATCTAGTCCATTTCCTTCTTTATTTATTGTAACATAAGAGGAAAAGCACAAACAAAGGAGAATTCCCATGAAAGAAATTAATAAATACATGACACCATCTGAAGCAGCTTTTTATTGGGGGATTCCTCGTGAGACAATTAAGAATAAATATAGCCCCTCCCTAATGAACGAGAAGCAAATAAATGATTTAGAGCGCATGTTACAAGAAGGTTTAGTGAAGTACTTTTTGCATCCTGAAGGGAAGCGTAAGGAATGGATTATAAGCCGACAGGCAATGTATGAATGGTTTGGAGAACCAAAGGACAAGTAAGAAAGGATGATAATAATGCAAGAGGAAACATTTTCTCTGTGGAGAGGATTCAAGAGTGCATTTAGTTTGATTATTTGGTTTTGGATCATTATGTTTCTCGTGTATGGAGAAAGCCTGTTACAATAGTAAAGAATAACTTGGGTACAAATTGATAATGAAATGGGGAAATATGCTGGATGAAAGCAACCGGAGTAACTAGAAAAGTGGATGAATTAGGGCGTATTGTAATTCCAAAGGAACTTAGAAATACGCTTGGGATTAAAGAAAAATCACCATTAGAGATTTTTGTAGAAGGGGAAGACATCATTTTACAGAAGTATCAGCCTGGTCATGTTTGTGCATTAACAGGAGAAGTGTCAAATCGTAACATAGCATTAGCAAATGGTAAGATAACATTAAGTCCAGAAGGTGCAGAACTATTACTAAAAGAAGTAGAACAGTATCTTGTAAAATAAGTGCTCCTTTCAAGGGGCTTTTTTTGTATAGGTTTAGAATAAAGTTTGATAAAAAGACCTGTTTTGTAGAGTATGTCTTTGTTCAACAATCGGGCGATTTTGTGGAAGATCAGCAGAAACTTTTGAGATCTTAATCAAAATAGTAATTAATCTATCGAAGTTGTAAAATAAGGGTAAGAATAGTTCTGGGGGGATTTATATCAATTATAATGCTATTAATCTAAGCGAGAAACTGTCCAAATTCAGTGAACACTGGTCGCCCAAAGTCATTGGTGAAATGAATGACTATCAGTTTAAGTTAGTTAAGATTCTGGGGGATTTTGTATGGCATGAGCATAAAGACACCGATGAGGTATTCATCGTGATAGACGGCGAGATGTCCATCTCATTCCGCGATGGACAGGTTAAACTTTCCAAAGGAGAAATGTATGTGATACCAAAAGGTGTGGAGCATAAGCCTTATGCTGAAAAGGAATGCCATATAATGCTGGTAGAGCCTAAAGGTGTAGTCAACACTGGTGAAACTAACTCCAAACTAACTGCTGAAAATAATATATGGATTTAAATTAATAATTCAGTTACTTTCTTTGGAGCAACATATAAAAGGAAGTTACATATTTTCCGCAATCGGGCGCTTTAATTGAGTAAGGTTCACAAAAATTATCAACCTTTTTTATAAAAGGTTGATTCAATTGAATATAGAAAAAGCGTGTTTTGATCAATCTTTTTTTCAAAACACGCTTTTTCTATTCGCTCTTTTATCAAGGTTTAGTAAGTTAATTTAATCAAGCTTTATTCAAAAGCTACACTTTGTAAGGGAAATATAAAATTTCACGTACCGTAATGTTTAATAAAAAACAAACTACATAATCAATAGTCTACATTTAATTTTGTGCCTAATTAATCCCCTTAATGGATTCGGTCTCGTCTGTTTTGGATACTATCTTATGTGAAATGGCGATATTATTTTTATTTCGGATAGATTTCTTGCGAAATATGTACCTAGAGCAGTATTTCGATTTAAATGTGATACGATAGTGATATATTCGTTTTGCTAGTAAAGGGGGATGAGTGTCGATGAAAAACCACATAAAAGTAAATGGAAAAATCCTTCAAACAAATAAAGAATGGTCACATCTCAAGCAAAAACAAAAAGAACATATTTCTAATTGGTTACGTAGAGAATATACACAGTTTGTAAAAACATATCATAGAAAACCTAGAAAGTATGAACATGATGAGATTCTTCATGAAGTGATGAATCAAATACAGGAACGTGAAATTTGGATTCCTTATGGTGAAGTAAAAAGATATTATCTAAGCAAAATAGGAAAATGGTTTAGAAAAATAGAAAGTGAATGGGAATCACAAATATCCAACAGTGAAAAGCAGCATGTATTAGAAAAAAAGTAAATATAAACAAACCAGGGGGCGCATTTCATGTTTAATTTACAAGAAGATATGTATGAACAATTGAAAGAGAAAAAAGGGGAAGTTACTGTATTTTTAAAGAATGGCGTTCCAGTACGTGGGCAGATCCTTGCAACAGATAAATTTACCGTCCTAATGATGGTTCATGGTAAACAACAACTAATCTACAAACAAGCAATCTCTACACTTGCTACGTAATACACACTGGACTTATGTGAATATTTCTCAATATTATTACTATGTAAACTATAATATAAGTAATTCTATTTATTGTTTATATTTTGTTATTTCCTGTTGCAGGAAGGACGCTTATTTTTAGTAGTGCTACCCGAAACTCTTTAGTAGTACTTCCCCTTGGACTAGCACTACCTGATATTAGTACTCTAGTTGCTGCTGTAATTGTTACTCAAACTATTGTTGAGCTTATAAGTGAACTTATATATATACGTATTGTGCCGAATGTTCTGTTGCAGAACAAGGAAATTAATCATACCTATTGTTCTTTGCCTTTATGAGACCAAATCACAACAGGTATGAGAATTAAAGATAAAAGTCCTCCACTCAGAGATAATGTTGCATAACTTGTATTCGCTACTATCATTCCCGAAAAAGCGCCGCCAGCAGCCCCTGCTAATGCAATAAAAACATCAAGTGTTCCTTGGGTTTTCGCACGTGTTGAAGGAACCGTAGAATCAACAATTAAAGCGGTACCGCTAATTAAGCCAAAATTCCAGCCCAATCCAAGTAAGGAAAGAGCAAGTATTAATAGAGCTACCGAATCGCTTGGTGCGTATGCTGCTAATAAACCAGCAAATAATAATGTAATACCTGAAGCTATGCTCATAGCTGTTCGCCCTATTTTATCTACAAGAACACCTGTGATAAGCGAAGGAAAATACATAGAACCTATATGAAATCCTATTACAATTCCTACTTCTGCTAAACCGTGTCCATGATGTTTCATATGCACCGGTGTCATAGTCATAATTGCAACCATTACAATTTGAGTAAGAACCATAACTGCAGCACCAACTGCAAGACCTCTTTTATTCATCGTTTTATTAACAGTATTCGAATCATTTTCATACTCAAATTCTTTTTTATAAGCCAATATTTTTTTTGAAATATCTAATGGATCTGGACGGAGCATAATAAAAAGTACTATACCTGCTAAAATAAATGCTGTAGCTGATAAAATGAATGGACCTGCGAGCGATGGAACCCCAATAGAAAGAGCAAAATCCCCCATAATATTCACTAGATTCGGACCTGCGACAGCTCCAAACGTTGTCATAACCATTGTAATACTGATAGCAGTTGCTCGTTGTTTATTATTTGCTAAATCAGTCCCTGCATAACGAGCTTGTAAATTTGCGGCTGTACCTGCACCATAAATCAACAGTGAAGCAAATAAAAGAATTATACTATTTATCATAGCTGCAATAACTACTCCAATTGCACCGATCCCACCAACAATAAAACCAGTTGCGAGACCTATACGACGTCCATAACGTTGAGATAGCCTTCCTACAATTAAAGCAGCACCTGCTGAACCTAACGTAAATAAAGCTGACGGGACTCCTGCATAAGCATCAGTCCCAAGCATTTGTTGTGCTAAAAGAGCGCCTACAGTAATTCCTGCTGCTAGACCAGCCCCACCAAAAATTTGCGATAAACTTACAACGAATAACACTCGTCTATATAATTCCTTTAACTTTTCTGGATAATTTATGTAATTCTCAATTGGATCATGCGCTTTACTAGACATTTATGAACACCTTCTTTATATCTATTGGTATATCTTATTGATTAAAATGTAACGACTTTATCAGCTCATTCTACAACTTTAAGACAATCATCCATCGTAGAAATTGAACATGAAGATGTTCCATCTAGTAATCTTGATTTCAAACATGTTCCACGTGCCAAAAGTTCACCATTTAATTCTTCAAATTTAGTCATTTCTTCTGTAACTTTAAACACTGAATGATCAATATTCTCACATTCAACGGCTTCACCCATTAAAAAAAATTTAACTTCATTTTCTTTTTTTAATGCTGTATTGGCAAACCTAAAAGCATTCCATGCTTTCTCAGGTTCCTTTGTCTCAAAAATGATTCCTAATTTCATTTTTAGTCCCCCTTATTAACATAATTATTTAGCTATTTGTTCCCATTCTTTAACGCCTTCCTCCAACCGAAACGCATTAATTCCCTTTGCCTTCAGAATTTCTACTGCCTCTACTGACATTAAACAATAAGGTCCTCTACAATAAGCAATAACATCACAATTTGCTGGTAAGGAAGATAGCTTCTCTTCTAATTCTTCGATAGGGATGGAAACAGCACCAGGAATATGTGCCTTTTCGTATTCTTCTTTCGGTCGTACATCCAGCAATAAAACTTCACCTTTATCCATTCGATCTTTAAGCTCAGACAGAGTTATTCCTTCTAAGCCAAGTTGATTATTTAGGAATTCTTCTTTTATTTGTTGAACTTGCACAAGTTGCTTTTCTGATAATGTATGCAATGAGATTAAGAAATCTGAAATCACTTCATCAGCTAGTTCGTAAATGACATAGTTTCCTTCCTTTTTAAACTTTACTAACCTTGAATTAAAAAGTGTTTTTAAATGTTGGGAGACATTAGCAACAGACATAGTCGTAGCTTTCGCTAATGTCTCTACAGATTTAGGCCCTTGTGACAAAAGATCAAGAATTTCCAATCGCTTTGGGCTAGATAAACTTTTTCCAACCCTTGCAAACTCTTGATATAATAAATCCTTTAAATTTCTTTCATTAAGCATGTAAAAACCCCTCCAAACTATTCAATAGATTAATTGAATAGTTGAATTATAATTCTAAATATAATCTTCGTCAAATAATTATGTTTTGATTGTTTATAACAAAAGTAACAAAAAGGGGTATTACCTTATTGGTATATTTTGTCTTATTCCCCCTTTTCGGGGGAGGGGCAAAAACACCCTACTTCCTCTTGGACTAGCATTACCTGATATTAGTGCTCTAGTTGCTGCTGTAATTGTTACTCAAACTATTGTTGAGCTTATAAGTGAACTTATTTATATACGTATTGTGCCGAATGTTCTGTTGCAGAACAAGGAAATTAATCATAAAAAAACAAGCGTTTAACATACGCTTGTTTTTTAGTATAGGCCATATTAACAATGACAATTGGCACATAGAAAAACCAGTGGTTCAAGCATATATAGCCGAATTTCCTTAGCGTACGAAATTCGCGTTTTGTTGGTGGAACCCCATTGCTATCAAGCTAAGGTTTTTAAGTACCCCCTAAATGAAAATTTTTTTCTCTGTATTTAGTTATTTTGAGAAATGGGCTCATTCTTTGTTTTTGGGTGTGTACTTTTCTTAAGTTAATAGGCATGGGATAACGTAATTGAAAAACTGTTTTAAATTTTCTTTATTTTTCTAGTAATCTTTGGTAATATTTAATTTAGAGATGTAAAGAAAGGGGAATCTATATTGCACATGTGGAATATCTTGAAATGATTATTTAATTGGATAGAGACAGTAGCGGTCCTTGGTTCTTAAGGATGCGTTTATTTGTCTATCTTAAATCATTCAAGGGATACATGGTGTGGACAATTAAATTCCCATTGCCAAGCAGATACCTTTGTATATCTGCTTTTATTTATGGGCAAAAATACATCTCTATTCACACAATCATAGAGTCCCTAAATTGGGGGAATTTTAATGAGAAATCAGTACGAAAAAGAAGAAGCACTAACAGGAGGAAATGTCTCCAGTGTATATCGTTTTGGGGATACGGTTCGACGAGAATTAAAGCCTGATAGTATTAAAATTCATACATTGCTAAAACACCTTGAAAACAAAGGTTTAAAAGGTGTGCCAAAGTTTCTAGGTATCGATGAAAAAGGAAGAGAGATTTTATCCTTTATTAAAGGAGAAACTGGAAATTATCCGTTAAAAACATACATGTGGTCGGATGAGGCTTTAAAAGATATCGCAAAAATGCTTCGTCTCTATCATGATGCGGTGAGTGATTTTCCAATGGAAGAACGTTGGCAGCCAATTGATAACACTCCACAGCCATTTGAGGTGATGTGCCATAATGATTTTGCCATCTATAACATTATTTTTAATCGCGGAAAACCAGTAGGTGTGATTGATTTTGATTTGGCCGCTCCTGGTCCAAGACTTTGGGATATCGCCTATACGCTTTACACTTGCGTTCCTTTAAGTAGGCTTTATCATACGGAAGCAGGCCAAGCCATTTATTATGATTCGTTAAAGGATCCCGAGCGAATCAAACAAAGGGTTAAATTGTTTTTTGATTCCTATGGCATGGAGGGAATAGAAAAAGGGTTTTTAGAAATGGTATTGCTACGAGTAGAAGGATTATGTAAAACCATACAAAGGAAAGCCAAAGAAGGCGATATGGCGTTTCAAAAAATGATCGAAGAAGGACATTATGATCATTATCAAGAGGAACTTCAATTCATTCGCGAACACGGAAAAGAATGGATTTAAGAGAAAAGTCTTGGTGAATTAATGGATTGTAAGTGATTAAAAAGAAATGCCACCCTAAAATGATAAAATACGCTATTCTTTCTGTAGAATCATAGGAAAGGATGGCGTTTTTTATGTCTGTTTCTGTGTCTGACGAATTACAACTGTTTGCTCAAGAGATTCAAAGTTTTTTATCTCCAAATACCTTACAGGATCTTGCTAGAGATGTTGGTTTTGTACAACGAACCAGTAAGTATCAGGCAAAAGATTTAGTAGCTTTATGTGTATGGATGAGTCAAAGTGTAGCTATGACTTCTTTAACTCAGTTATCTAGCTGTTTAGAAGCATCAACAGAAGTTCTCATCAGTCCTGAAGGACTGAATCAACGGTTTAATGAGGCGGCTGCCCAACTTTTACAACGCCTACTAGCCGAACTACTAAACAAAAAAATGGACGCATCTATGCCGATTTCTTCGCCATACACTTCTGTTTTCAAGCGTATTCGTATTTTAGATTCAACTGCATTTCAACTCCCAGATGTATTTTCATCGGTTTATCCAGGTGCAGGAGGATGCAGCCATACAGCTGGAATAAAAATTCAACTTGAGTATGATTTGTTAAGTGGACAGTTCCTACATATTCATACAGGCCCAGGTAAACAACATGATCGCACTTACGGCTCTCTATGTGCCCCAACTGTGACAGCGAATGATTTATGTATCCGAGATTTAGGCTATTTTCATTTAAAAGACCTTCAATATATACAAGATAGGGAGGCCTACTATATCTCTCGTATCAAGTCGAATACACGTATTTATCAAAAAAATCCTACCCCTGATTATTTTCAAGATGGAAGAATTAAGAAAGGTACAGAGTATATACAGATAGATATGGAGACGTTAATGAACTCCCTTCAACCAGGACAAACATGTGAAATAGCTGATGCTTATGTAGGAATGATTGATAAAATGCCAGCTCGTGTAATTGTTCATCGACTAACAAAACAACAGCAACAAAAACGATTACAAGATCAAACTGTAAGAGAAAAAAAGAAAGGAATGAAGTATTCTCCTCGTAGTAAACGACTCAGTGGTATCAATGTATATATGACAAACACCCCTACAGAACACCCCTACAG